>SCVU01000654.1 GCA_004296785.1 Planctomycetota bacterium | reverse complement strand
CGTCGATGCGACCGAGCTCTGCCGCCTCGCGCTCGAACTGCTCGTCCGGCATCGCGGGAGCGGCGACGACGACGCGCGTGAACGAGGGCCCCAGCATGCGGCGCAGCGCGACGAGGTGCTCGCAGAACGCGCTCTCCGCTTCGATGGTCGACGGACCAGAGCGGTGGAATCGCACGGGGACGACGATCAAGTACTCGATGACACGGCCTCCGTCTCGCGCGCCGTCGAGCGCGCATGCGGCGGAGCGCGACCGGCCACGGCGAGACTCGGGCGTGCGCGGTTCATTCGCTACTCGTAGTTCGCACTTCAAGGAGCCGCACGCGCGCGCGACCCGTGCGAGCGCTCGAGTTCGCGCGAACCCGTACTCACCGCGCCCGAACTACCGGGAACCGTGGATTGTCGCGCGCGGCGCGCAAGTCAGATTGGGGCGCGTGGACTCTGCGCGGGAAAATACGGCGGGAGAGCGCGCACTCGAATCGACTCGCGCAGCGTCCGAGCGCGCCTCGGAGCGCCTGCGCTGCTGGTTGCTCGGATCCGAGGCGCTGCTGGCGGAATGCGGGGAGATCCTGCTGCGCGGCGGCCATGAGATCCACGGCGTCGTCACGTGCGCCCCGCTGCTCGCCGAGTGGGCGCGTTCGCGCGGACTCGAGGTCCTCGATTCGAACAGCCCGTACGCCGAGCGACTGGCCGAGCGGCCGTTCGACCACTTGTTCGCGATCACGCACCTCGCGCTGCTGCCCGAGTCCATCCTGCGCCTGCCGTTGCGCGGTGCGATCAACTTCCACGACGGACCGCTGCCGGATTACGCGGGCCTGCACGCGCCCGCCTGGGCGATCTGGAACGGCGAGACGTCGTACGGAGTCGCCTGGCACCTGATGACGCCGGCGATCGACGCGGGCCCGGTGCTCGAGCACGCGCACTTCGAGATCGCGCCCGACGAGACGGCCTACAGCTTGAACGCGAAGTGCTTCGAGGCGGCGATCGAGTCGTTCGAGGAGCTGGTTCCGAAGCTCGCCGCGCGGACGTCTCGCGCGTTGGCACAGGATCTCGGCAAGCGCCGCTACTTCGAGCGCCACCGGCGACCGCCGGCCGCCGGCGCGATCGACTGGACGCGCACCGCTCGGCAGATCGCCGCGAGCGTGCGCGCAGTCGATTTCGGCCGACACGCGAACCCGCTCGGGCTCGTCACGCTCGAGCGCGCGGGACAGCTCGTCGTCGTGCGTCGCGCGCGCGAACTCGCGCCGCACGAGGCGTTGCGCTGCGCGCAGCAGTGCGCGCCGTGGTCGGACGCGCAATCCGCCGCGCGCGCGCCCGCGTCCGCCGCGCCGGAACCCGGCACGGTGCTCGAGTGCAATGCCGAGGCCGTCGCCGTCGCGTGCGCCGGCGGAGCGATCGCGCTGGACGGCTTCACGGATGCGCGCGGCCGGCCGCTCTCGGCCGCGCAGGTCGCGCGGCGACTCGGTCTGGGCCCGGGGATCGCGTTCACGCCGCTGCCGCGCGGCATGGCGGAACGTCTCGGCGCACTGGATCGAAACCGCAGTCGCTGGGAGCAGCACTGGGTGCGCGCGCTGCACGAGCTCGATCCGATCGAGCTGCCGCTCGCGCTGCCGGCGCGCGCACCGAACGCCGCGCCGCGCCCCGCCGATGCGCTCGTGGCCGTGCCCGCGGCGCTGGCACAGCGCTTCCCCGGACACGCGGGCGCCGAGCTCGTGCTCGCGGCGTGGTGCGGCTTCCTGGCGCGCCTGGCGCGGCGCGACTCGTTCGACATCGCGTTCACCGATGCCGAGCTGCGGCGCGAATGCGATGGACTCGAGGCGTGGGTCTGCGGGCGACTCCCGCTGCGCGTCGCCGTCGACGTCGAGCGCGACTTCGCGGCGCTGCTCGAGCACGTGCTCGGCGGACTCGCGCAACTGCGACGCCGCGGGCCCTGGCTGCACACGCTCGTCGCGCGTGCGCCGGCGCTGGACGCCCTGCGCCGCCCCGACGAGGACGAGGCGCTCAGCGTCGGGTTCGAGGCGCTCGCCGAGTTCGGCGAGCCGACGCTGCCCCACGGCGTCGACTGGACGCTCGAGGTGCGCGCGCCGCCCGGACAGCCGATCGAGTGCCGCTGCGTGTACGACCGCCTGCGCATCGGCGCCGCGCAGGCGCGCTCGATCCACACCGGCTTCGCCGCGCTGCTGCACGGCGTCGCGAGCCGACCCGAGCTGCCGCTCGGTGCGCATCCGCTGGTCTCGCCGGACGAGCGCGAGCGACAGCTCGTCGATTGGAACCGGACCGACCTGCCGCTGCGCCGCGACGCGTGCGTCCACGAGCTCTTCGAGGAACAGGCGCACCGCACCCCGGCCGCGACGGCGCTCGTGTGCGACGACACCGCGCTCGACTACGCGGAGCTGGATCGGCGCGCCGAGCTGCTGGCGCGCGAACTCGTCGAGCTCGGCGTGCGCGCCGGTGCGCTGGTCGGAGTGTGCGTCGAGCGCTCGGTCGAGATGGTCGTCGCGGTCCTCGGCGTGCTGAAGGCCGGCGGCGCGTACCTGCCGCTCGACCCGGCGCTGCCCGCCGAACGCATCGCGTTCATGATCGCCGATGCGCGGCTCGAAGTCGTCGTGACGAGCGAGCGGCTGGCGCGCGCGCTGCCGCTCGCGACGGCGCACACGCTGCGCATCGACGCCGACTGGCCGCGCATCGCCGCGCGCGGCGTCGACGCGACGCCGTCGGGTGCGGCCCGAGCCGCGTCGCACGACCTCGCCTACGCGATCTACACGTCGGGCACGACCGGACGCCCCAAGGGCGTGCTGGTCGAGCATCGCAACGTCGCGAGCTTCTGCGCGGCGATCGACCGGCGCATCCCGCACGAGCCGCCCGGCACGTGGCTGGCGCTGACGAGCCTGTCCTTCGACATCTCGGTGCTCGAGCTCCTGTGGGCGCTGTCGCGCGGTTTCAAGGTCATCCTGCACACCGGGCGCGAGCGCGCGCGCGCTAGCGCG
>SCVU01000653.1 GCA_004296785.1 Planctomycetota bacterium | reverse complement strand
CAAGGTCTCGATCGCCGCGCTCAAGGCCGCCGAGTCCGCTCGAACCGCCTCGGCCAATCGCTTGCACCTGTTGGGAATGGACCACACGGCGATCGAAGCGCTCGCGTCGTCAGGCGAGGTCATGCCGCGCTATGCGATCCGCGCAGCGATCGACGGCGTGGTCGTTCAGCGCGAGGTGACGCTTGGCGAACTGGTCGGGCCCGATCGCGAGTACCTGATGGTGTTGGCGGACGCGACGAAGCTGTGGGTCTTGGCGGACGTACCGGAGGCGAAGTTGCTGCGGGTGCATGCGGGTGCGAAGGCGTGGGTGAGCGTCGGTTTGGTCGGAGACGCCGGCGGCAAGCGCTTCGAAGGATCCGTCGCGTTCATCTCCCCTTTCGTCGATCCAACGACGCGCACCGCGCAGGTCCGGATCGAAGTCCCGGTGACCGAATCGGGGTTGAGGCCCGGAATGTTCGCGCAGGCGGAGATCGTCGAGACCAATCCTGACGAGCCGAATCCGGCTGCGCTCGTCGCGGTCCCCGAAGACGCGATCCAGTCCATCGAGGGAAAACCGGCTGTCTTCGTTCCGGTCGAAGGTGAGCCCGATACCTTCCGGAAGCGCGCGCTCACGATCGGTCGCGCGGTCGGCGGGCTCGTGCCGGTGTACTCCGGTCTCGTCGAGGGCGAGCGGTTCGTCAGCGCCGGCTCGTTCATCCTCAAAGCCGACCTGGGCAAGGGCGCTGCGGCGCACGAGCACTGAGAGTCGACGGAGCCCATCCCCATGCTCGAATCCCTGCTCCGCTTCTCGATCAAGAATCGCTGGCTGATCGTTGTGCTGACGGCTGTGGTGGCCGTCGTCGGCCTGTTCCAACTCCGGCGCCTGCCGATCGACGCCGTCCCTGACATCACGAACAACCAAGTTCAGGTGAACGCGGTCGCACCCTCGCTCTCGCCATTCGAGGTCGAGAAGCAGGTGACGTTCCCGATGGAGAATGCGCTCGCCGGCATCCCCGGCCTCGAGTACACGCGCTCGCTCTCGCGCAATGGATTCGCGCAGGTCACCGCCGTTTTCGAGGACGGCGTGGACATCTACTTCGCACGTCAGCAGGTCGGTGAACGACTGCGCGAGGCGAGTGGAAGCCTGCCACCCGGAGTGGAGACGGTCATGGGGCCGATCGCGACCGGCCTGGGCGAGGTGTACATGTACACCGTCGAGTACGAGCACGCGCGCGGAAGAGGTGCGACCGTTCGCGATGGCGAACTGGGATGGCAGAGCGACGGCGCGTACCTGACGCCCGAGCGCACGCGCCTTTCGACCGACGTCGAGCTCGCCGCCTACTTGCGCGAGGTCCAGGACTGGATCATCCGGCCGCAGCTCAAGGGCGTGAAGGATGTCGCCGGCGTGGACGCGATCGGCGGGTACGTCAAGCAGTACCACGTCCAGCCCGATCCGATGAAGCTCGTCTCGTACGGGCTGACCTTCGCCGACGTGGTCGATGCGCTCGAGAAGAACAACGTGTCGACGGGCGCTGGCTACGTCGAGCACAAGGGCGAGTCCTACCTCGTGCGCGCGACCGGCCGGATCGAGTCGATCGCCGAGATCGAGACGATCGTGCTCGGGACGCGCAACGGCGTCCCGATCTACGTGCGCGACGTCGTCGGCGCCGACGGTGTCGGTATCGGCCGCGAGCTTCGCACGGGCTCGGCGAGCGAGAACGGCGAGGACGTCGTCGTCGGGACTGCCGTGATGCTGATCGGCGCGAACAGCCGGACGGTGGCCGCTGCGGTCGACGAGAAGATGGGCGAGATCCAACGCTCGTTGCCCGCGGGCATCCGAGCGAAGACGGTCTTGAACCGCACCAAGCTCGTCGACGCCACGATCGCGACGGTGCAGAAGAACCTCGTCGAGGGGGCCATCCTCGTCATCGTCGTCCTGCTGGTCATGCTCGGGAACTGGCGTGCGGCGCTGATCTGTGCGCTCGCCATCCCGCTTTCGATGCTGATGACCGCGACGGGCATGGTGCAGGGTCGGGTGAGCGGCAACTTGATGTCGCTGGGCGCGATCGACTTCGGACTGATCGTCGACGGAGCCGTGATCATCGTCGAGAACTGCCTGAGGCGCCTGGCCGACGAGCAGCACCTCAAGGGCCGGCTGCTGACCGTGCAGGAACGACTGCACGTCGTATTCGAAGCCTCGAAGGAGGTGCGCAAAGCGACTGCCTTCGGCGAGGCGATCATCATCACGGTGTACTTCCCGATCCTCGCGCTGTCGGGAGTCGAAGGGAAGATGTTCCACCCGATGGCGCTGACGGTCATCTTCGCGCTGATCGCGGCCTTCGTCCTCTCGTTGACGTTCGTACCGGCGATGGTCGCGCTGTGCGTGAGTGGACGCGTCACCGAGAAGGACATGTTCCTTGTGCGCTGGGCCAAGGCGCTTTACGCCCCGATCGTGCGTCAGGCCGTGCGCTTGCGCTATGCGGTGGTCGTTGCGGCGGTAGGCGCGTTCGCGGGCGCCGTGATCCTCTTCGGCCGGCTCGGCCAGGAGTTCGTGCCGACGCTCGACGAGAAGGACATCGCGATGCACGCGATGCGGATCGCATCGACCAGCCTCACGCAGTCGCAGGCGATGCAGTACGAGGTGGAACGAGCTGTCTCGCAGTTCCCCGAGGTGGCCTTCGTCTATTCCAAGACCGGCACGGCGGAGCTCGCGTCGGATCCGATGCCGCCGAACGTGTCCGACACGTTCATCATCCTCAAGCCCACCGATGAGTGGCGCGGCGAGGCGGAGCTGGATCAGCGCATTGCAGAGCTGGAAGCCGCCTCGAGTTCGGCAGGGTCCCACGCAGCCGATGAGCACGGACACGCGGATGCCGACTCAGAGTCCAGTGCAGCAAGTGGGCACAAAGCGAAGCTGCTCCGGCTGCTGGAGCTGACGCTCCGATCCGTGCCGGGAAACAACTACGAATTCACGCAGCCGATCCAGATGCGCTTCAACGAGCTCATCTCCGGCGTCCGCGGCGACGTCGCCGTCAAGGTCTACGGCGACGACTTCGCTTCGATGCAGAAGTCCGCGGCCGCAATCCTCGCCGCGCTGCAGACGGTCAGAGGCGTCGCGGACGCCAAGGTCGAGCAGACCGAGGGACTTCCGGTGATGACCGTCGCTCCCAATCGTGCGGTCCTCGCTCGCTACGGCCTCAACCTCTCCGACGTGCAAGACGTCGTCGCGGTTGCGATGGGCGGACGTGAAGCCGGCTTGGTCTTCGAGGGCGACCGCCGCTTCGATCTCGTGGTGCGGCTCCCTGATGCGTTGCGCGGGAACGTCGACATCCTCGACCGGCTTCCTATTCCGCTGCCCCACTCCGAGGACGAGCCGCAACGGCCGGACGTGCCCGTATTGGGCGACGACGGAGGGATCTCGCTCGTGCAGACATCGATCGAGCGCGGGTTCGTTCCGCTCGGGACCGTCGCAGGTGTCGAGGTCGCTGAGGGCGTCAACCAGATCAGTCGCGAGAACGGCAAGCGCCGCATCGTTGTGCAATGCAACGTACGCGGACGCGACCTCGGCTCGTTCGTCACCGAGGCACAGACGAAGATCGAGTCGCTCGCGCTTCCCGCCGGGCAGTGGCTGGTCTGGGGCGGACAGTTCGAGAATCTGGTCGCGGCGAAGCAGCGACTGTCCTTCGTCGTCCCGATCTGCTTCGCGCTGATCCTGCTGCTGCTCTTCGCGACGTTCAAGAGCTTCAAGTACTCGCTGCTCGTGTTCGCCGCCGTTCCGCTCGGACTGACCGGTGGCGTCGTCGCGCTGTGGCTGCGCGACATGCCGTTCTCGATCTCGGCTGCAGTGGGATTCATCGCGCTCTCGGGCGTCGCCGTGCTCAACGGTTTGGTGATGATCATCTTCATCAACCAGTTGCGGGAGAAGGGCGAGGCACTCGAGGCCGCGATCGTGCACGGCTCGATCACGCGCCTTCGGCCCGTGCTGATGACCGCGCTCGTCGCGTCGCTCGGTTTCGTGCCCATGGCACTGGCGAGCGGCACGGGTGCGGAGGTCCAGCGGCCGCTCGCGACCGTCGTCATCGGCGGATTGATCTCGAGCACGCTGCTCACGTTGGTGGTCCTCCCCGCGCTCTACCGCATCTTCAGCGGAAAGACTGCTGCTGGGGCCGCTGACCAAGAACCGAGGTCCGCAGACGTGGACGTCGAGCTCGACACCGGTGGCGCGGCCGGCAGCTTCCATCGACCAGAACCGACGTAGCGCCCCGATGCCGTGCTGCTCGGAATCGACAACCTGCGTGTGACCTCCGGCGCGTCGCCGGCATCCGGACATACGCCCACAACCTCGAAACTCTCACGATCAACACACTCTCATGAACTTCTCCACTTCGCTCGTCGGCGGTCTCGCGCTCATCGCTACGACTGCCATGTTCACCCGGCAAGGCGCGTCAGAACCCGTGCGTTCAGCGCCCGAGTACTTCGTGACCGCGGAGGGCGACGACGCGCACTTGTGGGTGCGTGAAGGCAACGCGCTGCGCGTCGTCGCACACGGAGCTTGCAAGGACTGCCCGCTCCACGCCGAGGGCGAGCACAAGGAAGGCGACGGGCACGACCACGACAAGCCCGGCGCGAAGAAGTAGCTCGGTTGCTGCCCGATCTGCTCGCGCCTCGTTGGACCGGCCCGCTTGCGATCGGATCACGACTTCCATCGCGTTCCATGTGGGGCGGTGCATGAGGCGCGAGCGGCTCCGTGAAATCCCGTCCTAGAAACTCATGATCAACGCTCCATCCACAACGACCGGCGGCGCCCCTGGAACGACGCAGCCGAGCGGCTCGGTCGCCCTGCTCAGGGATCGCAGGTTCGTGGCCCTGCTGCTGGCCGTCGGCCTCGTCGTGACGTTGGAGATCGTCTCCTTCGCTGGATGGAACATCCCGGCTCCGTGGGCGCCGTGGATCTTCGCGGCGTTGATCCTCGGCGTCGGATGGCGCGTGCTCCGGAAGGGAGTCGAGGCGTTGCTGAAGCTGCGCTTCAGCAGCATCAACCTGTTAATGCTGATCGCCACCGTCGCTGCGTTCTATCTCGGCCAGTACACGGAAGCCGCCGTCGTCATCGTCCTGTACACGCTCGGAGAGCAGCTCGAGCACATCGGAATCAGC
>SCVU01000652.1 GCA_004296785.1 Planctomycetota bacterium | reverse complement strand
AGGACGGCAACGGCGTGCCGATCGCAGGCGGACTCGTCACCGCGTACAAGCCGAACGACACGCCGGGCATGCCCGATGAGGTGTTCTTCACCGGCGTGACCGGTACGAGCGGCACGACGAACTTCCCCGGGCCGACCTCGCTCGGCTACATGAAGCACGTCGGCCGCGAGGACTTCGGCGACGTCGCGCAGGATCTCCCGCCCGTGCAAACCGGCGCGTTCGTTTCGCTCGGCGACGGGCTCGAGGGTTTCGGCGGCAAGGAGCCCGAGCTCGAGAGCCACTCGCAACTGGAGCCCGGCACGCAGTTGCTGATCACGCTCGAGGACGCGCGCGCGAACTCGATCGGCGTGATGGCGATGTCGGTCGTCGACACGCCGCTGCCGCTGTTCGGCGGCATCGTGCACACGTTCCCGATCGTCTCGCAGTTCCAGGTCGCGACGAACCCGCTCGGCAAGTGGTCGTTCTCGTTCTCGCCGTGGCCGAATGGGATCCCCGCCGGCTCGACGTTCTACTTCCAGGCCGGCGTGCTCGACGCCGCGGCGATCGAGGGCTTCGCACTGTCGAATTGCTTGCTCGGCGAGACGCCGTGACGTGATGCTGGTGCGCGCGTGAGCGGCCAGGATCCGAAGACGAGCGCGGCGACGCGGCGCTTCCAGCGGCTCGAGGAGCTGTTCCACGCCGCGCTCGACGCCGCCCCCGGCGAGGTCGCGGCACTGCTCGAGCGCGAATGCGCCGGCGATGCGCCGCTGCGCGCCGAGGTCGAGGCGCTGCTCGCGGCCGAGCGCGCGGCGCAGCCGTTCCTCGCGCAGTCGCCGCTCGGCTTCGAGCACACGACCGCGCTTGCGGCCGCGCCCGCGGATCCGAGCGGCGCGCTGATCGGCCCGTGGCGCCTCGAGCGCGTGCTCGGCGAGGGCGGCATGGGCGTCGTGCACCTCGCGGCGCGCGCGGACGGACAGTTCGACAAGCAGGTCGCGCTCAAGCTGCTGCGCCCCGGCCTCGCGGCGCCGGATTGGCTGGCGCGCTTCGATTCGGAGCGCCGCGTGCTCGCGCGACTCGAGCACCCGGGCATCGCGCGGCTGCTCGACGCGGGCACCGACGCGCGCGGCGTGCCGTACCTCGCGATGGAGTACGTCGAGGGCGAGCGCATCGATCGCTGGTGCGATGCGCGGCGCCTGCCCGTGCGCGAGCGCGTGCGGCTGTTCGCGCGCGTCGCGCGCGCGGTCGCGCATGCGCACCGCGCGCTCGTCGTGCACCGCGACCTGAAGCCCGCCAACGTGCTCGTCGATTCCGACGGCGCGCCGCGGCTGCTCGACTTCGGCATCGCGAAGGCGCTCGAGAGCGGCGACGGCACGGCCGCGCTCGAGCTGACGCGCACCGGCGAGCGACCGCTGACGCCGGCCTACGCGAGCCCGGAGCAACTCGACGAGGCCCCTGTCGGCCTCGCGTCCGACGTGTGGTCGCTCGGCATCGTGCTGCACGAGCTGCTGACCGGCCTGCACCCGCACCGCAAGGAGACGCGCACGCGCGCCGAGCTCGAGCTCGCGATGCGCGCGGAGATCGCCGATGCGCCGAGCCGCTGCGTGCAGCGCGCGCTCGACGGCCAGGCCTCGCCGGACGAGCGCGCGGCCGCGCGCGGCACGACGCCGGCCGGGCTCGCGCGCGCGCTGCGCGGCGACCTCGATCGGATCGTCGGCACCGCGCTGCGCAAGGAGCCCGAGCGGCGCTACGCGACCGCGGCGGAGTTCGCCGACGACCTCGAGCGCTGGCTCGCGCACCTGCCGGTGCGCGCGTCCGGCGACTCGGTCGGCTATCGGATCGGCCGCGCGGTGCGCCGGCACCCGCTCGAGTTCGCGCTCGCAGCCGCGCTCGGCGCGGCGATGCTCGTGTTCGGCGCACTGTTCGTCCGCCAGAGCCTGCGCGATCGCGACCAGCTCGCGAGCATCCAGCGCTCGTCGGATCTCGAGCGCTACGACGACCTCGTCGCGTCCGCGGCCGAGCCCGTGCCGATCACGCCGGAGAACGCGGCGCGCTTCGACACTTGGGTCCGAGACGCACAGGTGCTGATCGAGCGCGGCGACGAGCACCGCGCGACGCTCGAGCGGATGCGCGGCGAGGACCTCACGCATCTGAACGACGACGAGCGACGGACGCACGGCACGCACGTGAAGCGACTCGAGCAATTGATCACCGGTCTCGAGGCGATGGCCGCGCCGGGCGCGCACGGACCGACGATCGCGGCGCAGCGCGGCCGCGCGGAGGCGGCGCGCACGCTCGCGCAGCGCAGCCTCGTCGACGCGGCGACGGCGTGGAGCGAGGCGGCCGCCGCGATCC
>SCVU01000085.1 GCA_004296785.1 Planctomycetota bacterium | reverse complement strand
AACCTGCCGCCGTTCACGCCGATGGTCGTCGAAGCGACCGACGTCGTGAGCTGGTAGCCCTGCGCAGCAGGCCGCCTCGGGCGGCTACTTCGCGAGCCGCTTCAGCAGCTCTTCGAGCTTGGTCGTGCCCTCGGCGTCGCCGAGGGCACGCGCCATTTCCAGGGCCCGCTCGGCGCTGACGCGCGCGCGCTCGTTGCGGCCGAGGTCGGCGAGCAGCGTCGCCATCGCCGCCAGATTCCCGTACGCGTCGCCGCGCAGGCCGAGCTCGCGGTGGATCAACCACGCCTGCTGGTGCAGCTCGACCGCTTCCTCGCGTTTGCCGAGCTTCTCCTGCGCTTCGGCCGACGCGGTCAGTCCCATCGCCGTGCCCCACCAGTCGCCGAGCGGCCGCGCGAGCTTCACGCACTCCTCGGCGCTGGCGAGCGCGGCCGCCGCGTCGCCCTTCTTCAGCGCGGCGTTGGCCTTCCCGAACGCCTTCTGCCCGGCGCGGAAGCTCTTGCGCTGCGCCTCGTCCCACCCGATGAACGACGACGCGTAGTCCGCGAAGATCTGCCGCCCGTGCGCGGCGTCCGCCGCCTTCGCGCCGCGCAGCGCGAGCTGCTGCATCGCCGCGATCTTGCTCGCGTCGCCCTTCTTCTCGATCTCGCGCAGGCTGCCCTCGAGGTACGAGTCGATCAGGCCGAGCGTCGCATCCGCGTTCTGCTTCCAGAACTCGCGCAGTCCGGCCTCGTCCTTCTTCGCGTCGAGCTCCTCGAACGCCTTGCGCAGATCGCCGCCGCCCTGCACAGCGGGGCCGAGCGCGGCGGGGCCGCGCGCGCCGGCGAGCAGGCAGAAGGCGACGACGCAGGCGACGAGAGAACGGACGGCGGTGCGCAGCGGTGCGTGAATCATGGCGGAAAAGCGTACCCGACTACTTGTCGGGCCACACGCATCCGTCGAGGCACAGCCGGTCGAGCTGGCCCGAGAGCTCGGTCACCTTCGCGCCCTGGCCGTAGCCGACCTTCGACAGTTCGTCGCGCTCGCTCGCGCTGAGCTCGCGCGCCTCGCCGCGTCGATCGGACGGCGGGCAGCGCAGCGCGGCGATCCGCACGCGCAGCGCGGCGAGCCGCGCGCCGAGCGCGCGCTCCTCGGCCGAGCCGACCGCGAGCGGCTCGCCCGGGCCGCGGCCGAGCGGATCGGCGGCGAGATCGTGCCGCAGCGCGCGCCGCGCGCCGCCGGGATCGACCTCGATCAGCACCTGCTCGTCGCCGCGCACGAGCGAGAGCTTGCGCACGGGCGCGCTGCCCGGCGGCTCGAAGCAGAACAGCTCGCCGAGCACGTCGCGATCCGCGTCGATGCGGCCGGATGTGAGCGCGCTCGCGAGGCTCGTGCCCGACACGGCCTTCGGCACGGCGAGGTCGAGCAGTTCGCACAGCGTCGGCACGATGTCGACGAGGCCCGCGTTGCCGGCGACGCGCGTCTTGGGCGCGATGCGGCCGGGCCAGCGCATCACGAGCGGCACGCGCAGGCTCTCCGGATGCAGTTGCGTGCGGTGCGTCTTGTGCCCGTGCTCGAAGAACTCCTCGCCGTGGTCGGAGGTCAGGATCACGAGCGTGTCGTCCGCGATGCCGCGCGCGCTCAACGCATCGAGCACGCGCTGCACCTGCGTGTCGACCCACGCGATCTCGCCGTCGTACAGCGCGACGAGCTGTGCGAGGTCCGCCGCGGCCATGCCCGGCACGACGAGCGATTTGGGCGAGCTCACCTGGTCGCCGGTGATCGGACCCGCGTACGCGGGATCGGTGAACTTCGCGTCGAACGGCGGCGGCGGCCGATACGCGTCGTGCACGTCGAACAGGTGCACGAACAGGAAGAACGGATCGCTCGCGCGCGCGGAGCTTTGCGCGACGGTGTCGAGCCACGCGAGCGCCGCGTCGACGGTCTCGCCGGCGGTCGGTCGCTGATCGTCGAACAGCTTCGGCTCGCGCGCGCGCCACTCCTCGAGCGCGGCCTTGTCGCCGGCCGCGCGCAGCGCGTCGAACTTCTGCGCGTGCTCGGGGTGCGAGTACACGCTGTGGCCGATGCGCTCGTAGACCTCGAAACCGGGGCCGAAGCCGAAGCGCGGCTCGAGGTACTTCCACGAGTAGAAGCCGCCGGTGCGGTAGCCGGCCGCGCGCAACAGCTCCGGCAGGAACGTGCCGCACAGCGGCAGCGCCGGCGGTCCGCCCGGCTTGCCGACGACGTCCCACAGCCGGTCGTCGCACACGCCGTGCGCGCTGATGTGCTCGCCGGTCAGCATCGACAGGTGCGCGGGCAGCGTCCACGACGTCGTCGACCACGCGCGCTCGAACAGCGCGCCCTCGGCCGCGAGCGCATCGACGTGCGGCGAGGTCGCGCGCGCGTAGCCGTAGCACGACAGGTGGTCGGCGCGCAGCGTGTCGATGCTGATCAGCACGACGTTCGGCCGCGGCGCGGCGCGGCCGCCCGCGCCTGCGCTCGGCGCGTCGCCGCCGCAGGCCGAGGCGATCGCGAGGCACGCGCCGGCGACGAGCGAGAGGGGGCGGCGCACGAACATCGCAGCGCGGGCTAAGGCTACGCGAGGGGGGCCGATAATGGGAGGGCGAGGCGCTCGGCAGGCGCGCGCTCCGAACGTGGAAAGAGATTCCGTCCAGTTGTTGCGGCCGGTGCCGGCCGCGCGCGACGCGGCGCAGGCCGGCGGCGCGGGCGCGTTGCTGCGCGAGGGCCGCGTGCTCGCGGCGCGCGTGCGCGAGGTGCTCGCCGACGGCGTCGTCGTGCTGCAGGTGGCGGGCGAGCGGCTGGCGGCGCGCGCGGCGATCCCGCTCGCGCGCGGCGAGCTGCTGCTGCTGCGCGCGGAGCTCGACGCGGGCGGCTGGTTGCTGCGCCTCGTGACTCCGCAGGTCGCACCGCAGGACTCGAAGCTCCGCGCGGCGCTGCTCGCGCTGCTCGATCGCGACCAGCCGATCGCGAACGCGCTCGGCGAGCTGCGCGCCGCGCTCGAGCACGCGCGCCGCGATCCGGCGCAGTCGTCGGCGGCGCTCGACGCGCTCGAGGCGGCGCTGGCCGAGCACGTGTTCGAGCCGGGCGCCGATGCCGCAGAGCTGAGCGAGCTCGTGCGGCGCTCGGGCCTGTGGCAGGAGGCGCGCTTGCTCGCGCTCGCGCGCGATCCACGCGCCGCGCACGCGCTGCAGCGCGATCTGAAGACCCGACTGCTCGCGGCGCTCGACGAGCTTCCCGACGGCGAGCTGCGCGACGCGGTCGTCGGCGCGCTCGACTCGCTCGAGGCCGGCCAGCTCGCGCACGTCGCGCGGCGCGAGCGCGGCGAGCCGCTGCACGTCGAGATTCCGATCGCCGGCGAGGGCGCGCTGCACAGCGCGCACCTGCGCGTCGAGCGGCGCAACGAGCCGCGCGAGCGCTCCAGCGAGCGCGATTCGCGTCCGGCCGCGGCGCGCGCGCTGCTCGGCATCGAGTTCAGCCGCCTCGGTCCGCTCGCGATCGACATCGCAGTCGCGGGTCGAGCGGTACACCTGCGGCTGCGCGCCGCGTCGCCGGAGATCGCCGCGCGCTTGCGCGACGCGCAGCCGGAGCTGCTCGACGCGCTCGAGCGCACGGGACTCGCGGCGCAGGTCGCGATCGGCACCGCGGCGCCGGAGGAGCTCGACGCGGCGCTGCGCGCGCCGAGTCCGGGACTGCTCGCCGACCGACCGCTGATGGACGTGCACGGATGAGCGCGCGCGCCGATCGCACGATCCGCGCGCCGGCCGCCGCCGCGCTGCGCTTTCGCCCGTCGCGCGACGAGGCGCCGCAGGTCGTCGCGCGCGGCCGCGGCGAGGTCGCCGAGCGGATCCTCGCGCTCGCGCGCGAGCACGGCGTGCCGGTGCACGAGGACGCGGACCTGCTCGAGCTGCTCGCGACGTGCGATCTCGGCGACGAGATCCCGCCCGAGCTCTACGCGGTCGTCGCGGAGCTTCTGCTGTACCTGTACCGGCTCAACGGCGAGCTTGCGGCCGCAGCCGACGCACGAGCCGCGTGAGCGGCTGCTCGAGCCAGCGATAGACCGCGAGCGAGCTCGCGAACGACACGACGAACGTCAGCACGAGCCACCCGCGCGGCCAGTCCGACAGCGGCGCGGGCAACGACGGCCACAGCGCGAGCAGCGCGCCGATCGCGAAACCGTGCCACAGGTACAGCGAGTACGACGCGTCGCCGACGTACGCGAGCGCGCGCGGCAGCCGCAGCGCGCCGGCGCGCTCGAGCTCGACGCTGGCATGGATGAGGAGCGCGAGTCCGAGCGCGAGCACGATGCGCAGGCCGTCGCGCAGCGGTCCCTCGATCTCCGCGTAGCCCGCGACGCCGAGCGCGCACAGCGCGGTGCCGAGCAACAGCTCGATTTGCGCGCGCCCGCCGCGCGCCGGCCAGCGCTCGACCGCGATCGCGACGCCGATGCCGAGCAGGAACTCGAGGTTCAGCGGGTGCGCGACGAAATCGAGCGGGAACGGCACGCGCTGCTCGGGGGCCGCGACGCCGAGCACGAGCCGCGCCGCGATCAGCGCGATCCACGTGCTCGCGACCCAGCGCCACGTGCGCGCGCCGAACACGATCGGCACGAGGAACACCGTGTAGAACAGCGCCTCGTGGCGCAGCGTCCACGCGACGTCGAGCACCGGCCAGCCGGTCTCGGGCCAGCCGGGCAGCGGCAGGCACAGGTACGACGTCGCGATCACGAGCGGGCTGAACTTCTCGTCGCGCACGCCGGCGCCGGAGACCGCCATGTACACGAGCTTGAGCGTCGTCAGCGCGGCGAGCAGCGGCCAGATCCGCGCGAAGCGGCGCCACGCGTAGTCGCCCGCGCGCTCGCGGTGGCCGGCGTCGGCGCCGTGCACGTGCTGGATGATGAATCCCGACAGCACGAAGAAGAAGTCGACGCCGAGGTGGCCGTAGAGAAACGCCGCGGGCAAGAGGCCCGGGCCCTGGCGCATCTCGCTGTGGAAGTGCAGGTGGTCGAACACGACGAGCGCGGCCGCGAGTCCCCGGAAGGCCTGCAGGCTGGCGAGGTACGAACCGCTCGGGCGCGCGCTCAAAGTGGCGCCAGAATGGGCGGTTGTGCGGCGACTTGCGAGTATCCTGCGCGCTTCGTGAAGCACGCGCACGAGCCCCGACCCTGGATCGCGCTCACGCTCGGCGACCCCGCCGGCATCGGGCCGGAGGTCTGCCTGCGCGCGATCGACGATCCGCGCGTGCGCGAAGCCGCGCGCGTCGCGCTGATCGGTCCGCCGTCGCTGCGACCCGCGGCCGTCGAGCGGCAGCCGCAGGATGCGCCGCTGCCCGAGGGCCGCGCGGACAGCGTGTGGATCGACTGCGAGTCGGCCGCGAGTTGGGAACTGGGCCGCGTGCAACCGGAGTGCGGGCGCGCGGCGCTCTCGGCGCTGCGCATCGGCCACGAGCTCGCGCTCGCCAAGCGCGTGGCCGCGCTCGTGACGGCGCCGGTCTCGAAGGCCGCTCTGCACGCGGCGGGCGAGCGCGTCGAGGGACAGACCGAGCTGCTCGGCCGCTGGTGCAACGCGCACGAGTTCGAGATGCTTGCGGTCGCGCGCAAGCTGCGCGTGCTGCTGTTGACGCGGCACATGCCGCTCGCGCAGGCGCTCGGCTCGATCACGCAGTCGGGCGTGGTCGCGCACCTCGAGCTGCTCGCGCGCGGGCTGCAGTCGCTGGGGATCGCGCGGCCGCGCATCGCGCTCGCGGGGCTCAATCCGCACGCGGGCGAGGGCGGCCTGCTCGGGATGGACGAGCGCGAGAAGCTCGAGCCGGCCGCGGCGGCCGCGCGCGCGCGCGGACTCGACGTGCACGGGCCGCTGTCGCCCGACACGGTGTTCCTCGCCGCGTCGCGCGGCGCGTACGACGGCGTGCTCGCGCTGTACCACGACCAGGCGTTCATCCCGGTCAAGTTGCACGCACCGGACGACGGGCTCACCGTGATCGTCGGGCTGCCGTACCTGCGCGTGAGCCCGGCGCACGGCACCGCGTTCGACATCGCGGGCAAGGGCGTCGCGCGCGCCGACAACCTGATCGCTGCGCTCGTGCAGGCGGCCGCGTGGTCGCGCACGTTCCGCGCGCACGCGTGAGCGGCGCGGCATCGCGATGAGCAAGCACACGCAGCGATCAGGTTGTCGGCGCGCGCGACGCCCTTGCCCGCGATGTCGAACGCGGTGCCGTGCGCCGGGCTCACGCGCAGGTACGGCAGCCCGACGATCACGGTGAGCCCGTCGTC
>SCVU01000651.1 GCA_004296785.1 Planctomycetota bacterium | reverse complement strand
TATCGTCTTGCGCCCGGAGCCGTAGCGCGTGCCGATCACCACCGACATCGAAGGACTGGGCGTCTTCTACCTCGGGCGCAAGCTCGACGCGGCCGGAGTCGCGCCGACCGACGCGCCGCTGTTGTACGACGCGCGCGATCTCACGACGCACGGGCTGATCGTCGGCATGACCGGCAGCGGCAAGACCGGACTTGCGATCGGCCTGCTCGAGGAAGCCGCGCTCGACGGCGTGCCGGCGATCGCGATCGATCCGAAGGGCGATCTCGGCAACCTGCTGCTGTCGTTCCCCGAGCTCGCGGCGCGCGACTTCGCGCCGTGGGTCGATCCGGCCGACGCGCAGCGCAACGGGCTCGGCTCCGACGCGTTCGCCGCGCAGCTCGCGGAGAGCTGGCGCAGCGGGCTCGCCGCGTCCGGTCAGCAGCCCGAGCGCATCGCGCGCCTGCGCGCGGCCGCTGAATTCGCGATCTACACGCCCGGCAGTACGTCGGGGCGGCCGCTGTCGGTGCTGCGCTCGCTCGCGGCGCCGCCGCCGGCGCTGCTCGAGGACCAGGAGCTGTTGCGCGAGCGCGTCGGCGCCGCCGTCAGCGGACTGCTGGCGCTGCTCGGCGTCGAAGCCGATCCGCTGCAGAGCCCCGAGCACATCCTGCTCGCGCGCCTCGTCGAGAACGCGTGGCTCGCGCGGCGCGACCTCGACCTCGCCGGCCTGATCCGCGAGATCCAGAAGCCGCCGTTCGATCGCATCGGCGTGCTCGATCTGGAATCGTTCTTCCCGGCGCGCGAACGCGTCGCGCTCGCGCTGCGGATGAACAACCTGCTCGCGTCGAGCGGGTTCGCGGCCTGGCTCGACGGCGAGCCGCTCGACGCGCAGCAACTGCTCTACACGCGCGAGGGCAAGCCGCGCGTGTCGATCATCTCGATCGCGCACCTGTCCGATCCCGAGCGGATGTTCGTCGTCACGCTGCTGCTCGGCGAGATCGTGTCGTGGATGCGGCGCCAGCCGGGCACGGCGAGCCTGCGCGCGCTGCTCTACATGGACGAGGTCTTCGGCTACTTCCCGCCGACGGCGAATCCGCCGTCGAAGCAGCCGATGCTGACGCTGCTCAAGCAGGCGCGCGCGTACGGCCTCGGCGTCGTGCTCGCGACGCAGAACCCCGTCGACCTCGACTACAAAGGCCTCGCGAACTGCGGCACGTGGTTCCTCGGCCGCCTGCAGACCGAGCGCGACAAGATGCGCGTGCTCGACGGGCTCGAGGGAGCCTCCGCCGCATCCGGCCGCGCGATCGATCGCGCGCGCACCGACGCGATCCTCTCGGGGCTCGGCAAGCGCGTGTTCCTGATGAACAACGTGCACGACGACGCGCCGACGCTGTTCCAGACGCGCTGGACGATGTCGTA
>SCVU01000650.1 GCA_004296785.1 Planctomycetota bacterium | reverse complement strand
CCAGGATCGCCGCCGGCTCGCCGACCGCTTCGATCGCTGCGCCGCGCACGACGAGCAGCGCCGGTGCGTGCACCGCGATTCGCGCGAGGGCCGCGCCGCCGGCGGGGACGGAGCCGAGCGGCGTCGCGAGCGCCGCGCAGCGGTAGGCGCGCAGTGGAGCGGGCAAGACGCAAAGAGCGTACGCGATCAGCCGACGCAGCGCAGCTCGCCCGCGTCCGCCGCGCCGAGCGTCCGCCGCAGCGGCGCGAAGCACTCGAGCTGCAGCCGGCGCGAGATCCGCCGGCGCGCGCGGAACACGATCATCTTCATGTTCGAGCGGCCGACGCCCAGGCGCGCACCCGCTTCGAGATAGCCGAGGCCCTCGACCTCGACCAGCCGCAGCGCCTCGCGGTCGCGCGGTGCGAGCTCGCCGTAGGCGCGCAGGTACAGCAGCATCAGCAGCGCCCACGCGCGGCGCAGGTCTGCGCTCTGCTCGGCGCGCAGCGCGGCCCGCTCGGGCCCCTCGCGCGGATCGGCCGGCTCGCGCCCCGACTCGGGCAACGCCTGCAGCGCGCTGCCGCGCGAGCGCGCGATGCTGCGGCGCACGAGGTTGCCGGCGATCGTGCGGACCCAGACGCGGAAGCTGCCCGGGTGGTCGTCGCGGAAGCTGCTCGGGTACAGGTAGACGTTGACGAACGCATCCTGCGCGATCTCGCGGGCGTCGAGGTGCGTGATCGACCGGCGCAGCAGGCTGACGATCCAGCGCTCGAGCGACGGGAGCACGAGCCGGTGCAGCGCCTCGAAGAGCTCCGCGTCGCGCGTGTCGCGGTAGCTCGCCATCAGGCTCGTCGCCGTCCGGTTCTCCCACGCGAACTCGCCCTCGTCGTCGGTCGGCGCGGGGTCCAACCCGTGGCGTTCGAGCACCTCGACGAGCAGGGTCGGCAGGCGCCGCTGCTTGGGAAGCGGTTGCAGCACGGCGCGCGAGGCGCGGGAAGGGGTCAGCCGCATGGCCGCCGCCCCATCACTTCCCATGCCAGTGCAGTGTGCGGTTATGCACAGCTGGTAAGTTGTTTCATGGCAACAGCTTCCGAGCAACCAACAGCCGCCGCACGGCAGCTCTCCACGGCCAGTCGTGCAAGATCGCACGCTCGCCGCGTTGCAGCCCCGCTCCGTGCGACCGCGGGATCGCCCCGCTAGACTGGCCGATCCGTGTTGCCTGCCCTGACCTTGGCCGACGCGGTCCAGCCGACCTGGACCGGCCTGCCGTGGCTGCAGATGTCCGCCGGAGCCGTGTGCCTGGTCGGCGTGGCCGCCTGCGGCCTGCTGGACGAGGCGCTGCGCGGCACGCTGGCGTCGCGGGTGCTCTCGCGCGAGCGCGACGCCGAGCGGCGCGCCGAGCTCGCGAAGCTGCTCGAGCGCAGCGACGCCCACGCGCTGTCCGCGGCGCTGCTGCGCCTCGCGCTCGAGCTGAGCTTCTTCGTCGCCTGCCTGTGGGTGCCGCTGGAGAGCCAGGGCTGGTCGCTCGACGCGGTCGCCTCGCCGCTCTTGCTCGGGTTGCCGGCGCTGCTGTTCGCCGGCCGGATCCTGCCCGGTGCGCTGGCCGGTCCGCGCACGGACGGGTTCCTGCTGCGCGCGCTGCCCTGGTTCGCGCCGCTCTCGGGCGTCCTGTCGATCGCCGTGTGGCCGCTGCTGCAGCTGCGCCGGATGCTCTTGCGCGTCGTCGGCCGCACCGAG
>SCVU01000649.1 GCA_004296785.1 Planctomycetota bacterium | reverse complement strand
CGCGCACGTCGTCGCCATCGAGCACGAGATCGTCGCCGATCCAGATGCTCACGCCGTCGCGCGCCGAAGGTCGCAGCGTCCACGCGCCGGAGCTCGGCACTTGCACGAAGCCTTGCCACGCGACGACGACGTCGCCGCCGGGCGGCAGCTCGTCGAGGCTCGCCGCGGGCGACGCGCCGTCGGCGATCGGAGTCGACGTGTCGAGCGCGTCGAGGTTGAGACCGCTTGCCTCGTACATCCGGTACGCGAGGCCGGGATCGGGGGCGCGGATGAACACGACCGCCTTGCGCAGCGGCGCGTCGAGCGGCGCCGCGGGAGCCGGCGCTCGAGCCGGCAGCGGATCCGGAGTTCGGTAGGCGCGGATCGCGGCGAGTCCAGGCAACGCGCGCGGGCTCTCAACGTCGATCCACACATCCGTCAGCACGTGTGGATCGAAGCGCACGAGCCGCTTGCGGCCGATCGTCGTGCCGTGCGCGAGCGTCACCGGCGCCATGCGGTTGAGCGCCCCGCGAAGCTCGAACTTCGCGACGCGCTGTCCGAACTCGATCGCCTCGGAGAGCTCGACGACATCGATCTCGACCGGGTGCGGGAAGCGCACGTGCGCGCGCAGCGTTCGGGCGTCGAGGTCGCCGACGAGCTCGATCCGCGCGCCCGGGACGACGTCGTTGCCGAACGCCGCGTCGCGCCACTGCTTGAACTCCATCAGGCGCGCGACGTCGTTCTCGTGCGCGAGCCCGCGTCGATCGACTGGCAGATTCAGCAGCAGGTTCGCGCCGCGGCCGACCGACCCGAACCAGATCTCCTGCAGTTGCGCGAGCGACTTGACCTTGTCGTCCTGCTCGGCGTGGTAGTACCAGCCGGGCCGAATCGACACGTCGCACTCGGCTGGAATCCAGTGCGTTCCGTCGATCTGGCCAGTATTCAGCACCTCGACCGCGGGCGCTTTCGCGCCGGGCTCGAACCCGGCAGGGGAGAGCATCGCCCAATTCGTCTCGCCGACGATGCCCTGCTCGTTGCCCATCCAGCGCACGTCGGGTCCGACGTCGCTGAAGATCACCGCGTCGGGTTGATGGCGGTACACCGTGTCGTGGAAGAGCTTCCAGTCGTACACCTGCCGCTTGCCGTTCGGCCCTTCGCCGCACGCGCCGTCGAACCAGACTTCGAAGACCGGGCCGTACTGCGTCAGCACTTCGGTGAGCTGGTTCGCGAAGTACTCGTTGTATGCCGGGCCACTCCCGTAGTCCTTCGAGTTGCGATCCCACGGCGACAGGTACACGCCGAACTTCAGGCCGTGCTCGCGACACGCATCGGAGAGCTCGCGCAGCACGTCGCCCTTGCCGCCCTTCCACGCGCTCGACGCAACCGTGTGCTGTGAGTACTTCGACGGCCACAGGCAGAATCCGTCGTGGTGCTTCGCGGTCAGGATGATCGCCTTCATCCCGGCGTCGCGCGCGACGCGCGCCCACTGCCGGCAATCGAGCGCGGTGGGGGCGAAGAGCTTCGGGTCTTCGGTGCCGGAGCCCCACTCGTTGCCGGTGAACGTGTCCATGTTGAAGTGGACGAACGCGTAGTGCTCGAGCTCGTGCCAGGCGAGCTGCTTCGGCGACGGGATCGGCGGCAGCGGTTGCAGCGCGGTGTTCAGTTCGTCGAGTCCGCGCACGAGACCTCTCGCGATCGCAGCGCGACAACCCGCTGCAATGCCCATGGAGAGCGCGAGCAACCCGAGCCCGGCGAGAGATCTGTGCATCGCAGGAAGGTAGCTTTGGCGTCGCGATGGGCAAGGAACTGGACTGCAACGCGTGCTTCGACTGGCTCGACGACGGGAAGGCGCTCGCCGGCCGCGCGTTCCTCGAGACCGACGAGATCCGCTTCCGCCGTGCGGACGGCGAGCGCGGCGTGCGCGTGAAACTCGCCGAGTTCACGCGGCGAACGGCGAGCGCGGGCAAGCTCGTGCTCGCGCGCGCGAAGCCGGCGGCGCGCGCGGAGTTCCGCCTCGGCGCCGCCGCAGCAGCCGATTGGCTCGCGCGCATCGAATCTCCGCCGAGCCTGTGCGCGAAGCTCGGCGCAAAGCCCGGCGTCGACGTTCGCGTGCACGGCGCGCTCGACGCGGCGGTCGCGCAGGAACTCGACGCGAGCGGCGCCGCGGTGAAGCGCCGCGGCGCCGCTCGGCTCAACCTGCTCGAAGCCCGCGCGCTCGCCGACTTCGCGCGCGCAGCGTCGCTCGCCGCCGACCTCGCGCCCGGCGCGCACCTGTGGGTGATCTACCCGAAGGGCCGCAGGGACATGTCCGAGAGCGCGCTGCGCTCGACGCTGCTGCCGACCGGCCTGCGCGACACCAAGACCTGCCGCGTCAGCGACGTGCTGACGGCGCTGCGCTTCTCGAAGCCGGTGGAGTAGGCTCGCACCCGCATGTCGCACTTCGACTGGCTCGTCGACGGCAGCATCGTCGGCGTCTACCTGCTCGTCGTCGTCGCCGCGGGCATCTGGGTGCGGCGCTACGTCGGCGGTGTGCAGGACTTCCTCGTCGCCGGCCGCGAGATGGACGTGTACCTCGGCGTCGCGTCGCTCGCCGCGACCGAGTTCGGCATCGTCACGTGCATGTACACCGCGCAAGCGGGGTACGACCAAGGCTTCGCGGGCGCGGTGCCGGGCCTGCTGCAGTTCATCGCGATGCTCGTGATCGGATGGACGGGCTTCTGCGTGAAGCCGCTGCGCGAGTCGGGCGCGTTGACGCTGCCCGAGCTGTTCGAGAAGCGCTTCGGACCCCGCGTGCGCTGGGCCGCCGGTCTCGTGATCGTGCTCGGCGGCCTGCTGAACATGGGCCTGTACCTGCGCCTCGGCGGCGAGTTCCTCGTCGTCGCGACCGGCTTCGACGCCGGCAAGCTCGAGTGGGTGATGACGGGGCTGCTCGTACTCGTGCTCGTCTACACCGTGCTCGGAGGCATGCTGTCGGTGCTCGTCACCGACTACGTGCAGTTCGTCGTGATGAGCGTCGGCCTCGTCGCGGTCACGGTGCTCGTACTCGTCAACGTCGGCTGGCAGCCGCTGGTCGACACGGTCCAGCGCGAGCACGGCGCGAAGGGCTTCTCGCCGCTCGCCGATCCCGAGCGCGGCTGGCCCTATCTCGTGTACCAGGCGCTGATCCAGCTCGCCGCGACGCTGACGTGGCAGCCCGTCGTCGCGCGCGTGCTCGCGTCGAAGGACGCGCGCGTCGGACAGCGGATCTACACGCGCACGAGCCCGTTCTTCCTCGCGCGCTTCGTGCTGCCCGGCATCTGGGGCATCGCCGCGCTCGCGACGGTCGCGCCCGCGGCGTACGACGCGTTGCCCGAGAGCTTGCGCGGCGACACGAGCATGGCCGCGATGCCGTTGTACCTGTCGACGGCGCTGCCGATCGGGTTGATGGGCCTGCTCGTCGCCGCGATGCTCGCCGCCGACATGTCGACCGACAGCTCGTACCTCTTGACGTGGTCGAGCGTCATCTACAACGACCTGCTCGCGCCGGTGCGCAAGGGCTGGTCGGAGTCGAAGGGGTTGTTCGTCAATCGCGTGCTCGTGCTCGCGATCGGCGCGTTCCTGTTGTTCTACGGGCTGTGGTACGAGCTCGAGGGCACGAGCGCGTGGGACTACTTCACGATCACGGCCACGATCTACCTGTCGAGCCTGTCGGTGCTGATCGTCGCGTGCCTGTACTGGAAGCGCGCGTCGCGCGCGGGCGCGATT
>SCVU01000084.1 GCA_004296785.1 Planctomycetota bacterium | reverse complement strand
GCCTGGTGCGCGAGAAACCCGCCGAGCTCGACCCGGCCTACTACGGCTTCGGCGCGAGCGACTTGGAGCGCGTGTTCGCCGCGAGCTACCTGTCCGGCGTCCACCAGCCGCGCCTGACGCTCGCCGAGATCCTGCAGCGACTCGAACAGACCTACTGCCGCTCGATCGGCGTGCAGTTCATGCACATCGACGACCTCGCGGTGCGGCGCTGGCTGCAGGAGCGGATGGAGTCGACCGGCAATCGGCTCGAGCTGTCGCGCGCGACGCAGCTGCGCATCCTGCAGCGGCTGACGCACGCGGCGATGTTCGAGGACTTCCTGCAGAAGAAGTTCCTCGGCGCGAAGCGCTTCAGCCTGGAAGGCGGCGAGAGCCTGATCCCGCTGCTCGATCTCGCGATCGAGCGCGCGGCCGACCACGGCGTGGTCGAGATCGTGATCGGCATGGCGCACCGCGGGCGCGTCAACGTGCTGCACAACATCCTCGGCAAGAGCGCGAGCCAGATCTTCCGCGAGTTCAGCGACCTCGACGGCCACCTGAACAAGGGCCGCGGCGACGTGAAGTACCACCTCGGCCACTCGGCCGAGTGGAAGACCGAGAGCGGGCGGCAGGTGCACTTGTCGCTGTGCTTCAACCCGAGCCACCTCGAGTTCGTCAATCCGGTCGCGCTCGGCCGCCTGCGCGCGAAGCAGGACCACTGGGGCGATCGCGACGGCACGACCGGCATGGTGATCCTGATCCACGGCGACGCCGCGTTCGCCGGACAGGGCGTCGTGCAGGAGACGCTGAATCTCTCGGGGCTGCGCGGCTACTCGACCGGCGGCACGATCCATGTCGTCGTCAACAACCAGATCGGCTTCACGACCGATCCGTCCGACTGCCGCACGAGCACGTACGCGACCGACGTCGCGAAGATGCTGCAGATCCCGATCTTCCACGTGAACGGCGAGGATCCCGAGGCGGTCGCGCAGGTGATCGCGCTCGCGCTCGACTTCCGCCGCCGCTTCCGCCGCGACGTCGTGATCGACATGTACTGCTACCGGCTGTACGGCCACAACGAGGGCGACGAGCCCGCGTTCACGCAGCCGCTGATGTACAAGGCGATCCGCGCGCGCAAGAGCGTGCGCGAGGAGTACCTCGAGCACGTGCTCGAGCTCGGCGGCGTCACGCGCGCGGAGGCCGAGGCGATCGCGAGCGAGGAGAAGCAGCGCCTCGAACTCGAGCTGTCGGCCGCGAAGGCCGAGAGCGCGCGCCCCGCCGCGCTCGGCGAGCTGTGGTCGGGCATCCAGGGCGGCGCGGACACCGCGGTGCCCGAGATCGACACCGGCGTCGCGCGCGAGCAGCTCGCGCAGACGCTGCTGTCGCTGGCGCGCGTGCCGGCCGGTTTCCAGCCGCACCCGAAGATCGTGCGGCTGCTCGAGGCGCGCACGGAGATGGCGCACGGCAAGCAGGCGCTCGACTGGTCGGCGGGCGAGGCGCTCGCGCTCGGCACGCTCGCGCTCGCTGGCCACCGCGTGCGCCTGACCGGCCAGGACTCCGAGCGCGGCACGTTCAGCCACCGCCACGCGGTGCTGCACGACTACGCGACCGGCGCGCGCCACATGTCGCTCGCGCGCCTGTCCGAGCGCCAGGCGCCGGTCGAGATCATCAACAGCCCGCTCTCGGAGATCGGCGTGCTCGGCTACGAGTACGGCTACAGCCTCGACTGCCCGCAGGGCCTCGTGATGTGGGAGGCGCAGTTCGGCGACTTCGTCAACGTCGCGCAGGTGATCATCGATCAGTTCCTCGTCAGCGCCGAGGAGAAGTGGCGCCGCCTGTCGGGGCTCGTGCTGCTCTTGCCGCACGGCTTCGAGGGCCAGGGGCCCGAGCACTCGAGCGCGCGGCTCGAGCGCTTCCTCGCGCAGTGCGCGGACGACAACATCCAGGTCGCGCAGCCGACGACCCCGGCGCAGCTGTTCCACCTGCTGCGGCGACAGGTGCTGCGGCCGTGGCGCAAGCCGCTCGTCGTGATGACGCCGAAGAGCCTGCTGCGCCACCCGCGCGTCGTGTCGCCGCTCGAGGAGTTCACGACGGGTCGCTTCCAGCGCGTGCTGGCCGACCAGCCGCTCGCCAACCCCGCCGGCCGCTCGCGCGCGACGACGCGCGTGCTCGTGTGCAGCGGCAAGATCTACTACGAGCTCGTCGACGCGCGCGAGAAGCTGCAGCGCGCCGACGTCGCGATCCTGCGCCTCGAGCAGCTCTACCCGTTCGAGCCCGAGCAGTTCCGGCCGCAGCTCGAATCGCTGAAGGCGAACACGCCGGTCGTGTGGGTGCAGGACGAGCCGGAGAACATGGGCGCGTGGCCGTTCCTGCGCGCGCGCATCGGCGAGCGACTGCTCGCGCGCCATCCGTTCAGCGGCGTCACGCGCCGCGCGGCCGCGTCGCCGGCGACCGGCTCGCCGGCCAGCCACAAGCTCGAGCACGCCGAGCTCGTCGAGCGCGCGTTCGCAGGTTCGTAGACACGCCCCTCTCACTCCCCCGCCATGCCCACCGAGCTGAAAGTCCCCGCCGTCGGCGAGTCGATCACCGAAGTCGTGCTGTCCAAGTGGACGGTGCAGCCCGGCCAGCGCGCGAAGAAGGACGAGCCGCTCGTCGTGATCGAGACGGACAAGGTCACCGTCGAGCTGCCGGCGCCGGCGGACGGCGTGCTCGTGAAGATCAGCAAGGGCGACGGCTCGAAGGCGGCGGTCGGCGAAGTCATCGGCGTGTTCGAGGAAGGCGCCGGCGGCGCGGCGCCCGCGAGCAAGCCCGCGGAGAAGGGCGCCGAAAAGCCCGCGGCGAAGCAGGAAGCCGCGGCTCCGGCGGTGATGCCCGCCGCCGCGCGCGTGATCGCGCAGCAAGGGCTCGGTGAAGTCGCGGGCAGCGGGCCCGGCGGCCGCGTGCTGAAGGAAGACGCCGAGCGCGCCGCGAGCGCGAAGGCGAGCGCGCCCGCGCCGACTCCGGCGCAGGCTCCGACGCCGGCCTCGACGCCGACTCCGACCGGCGCGCGCCACGAGGAAGTCGTCGCGATGACGCCGCTGCGCAAGCGCATCGCCGAGCGCCTCGTGCACGCGCAGAGCACCGCCGCGATGCTCACGACGTTCAACGAGATCGACATGAGCGCGGTGATCGAGCTGCGCAAGTCGCGCAACGACGACTTCCAGAAGCGCCACGGCGTCAAGCTCGGCTTCATGTCGTTCTTCGTGAAGGCCGCGGTCGACGCGCTCGCGCTCGTGCCGCAGGTCAACGCCGAAGTGCGCGGCGACGCGATCGTCTACAAGGACTACTTCGACATCGGCGTCGCGGTCGGCGGCGGCAAGGGACTGCTCGTGCCGATCCTGCGCAACGCGGAAACGCTGTCGTTCGCCGAGATCGAGAAGAAGATCGGCGACCTCGGCAAGCGCGCGCAGGAGAACAAGATCGGCCTGGACGAGCTGACCGGCGGCACGTTCACGATCAGCAACGGCGGGATCTACGGCTCGATGATGTCGACGCCGATCCTCAACCCCCCGCAGTCGGGCATCCTCGGACTGCACGCGATCAACGAGCGCGCGGTCGTGCGCGACGGGCAGATCGTCGCGCGGCCGATGATGTACGTCGCGCTGACCTACGACCACCGGATCGTCGACGGCCGCGAGGCGGTGACGTTCCTGAAGCGCATCAAGGACTGCATCGAGGATCCGACGCGCATGCTGCTCGAGGTCTAGCGAGCGCGCGCCGGCATTCGGAGCCGGCGTTCAGCGCTGCGGCAGCGACTCGCGCACGAACGCCGCGATCGCCGCGGCCAACCGCTCGTTGCCCGGCGTCGAGAAGTGGCACGCGTCGTAGTACAGGTCCTCGTGCACGTCGGCGAACAGCATCGACGCGTCGAGGAAGCGGATGCCGCGCGCGCGCAGCGCGCGCCCGAGCTCGCGCAGCTTCGGATACCCGTTGCGCACCGCCTCCTGCCAGTCCGGGTCGGCCGTGCCGCCGGCGCGCTCCTTCTGCGTCAGCGGTTTCGAGCCCTCGTCGAGCAGCGTCGGCTGCAGCACGTGGACGAACAAGCAGTCGCGCGCGGCGCACAGCGCGTGCAGCGAGCGCGACGCCTCGCTCCATGCGCGCACCATGCCGTCCAGCCGCGCGGGGAACTCGCTCGGGAACGGCGGCCCCTGCGTGCCCGCGCTGGCCGGGCGCGCGGCGAGCGCCTCGGTGTACTTGCGGTACGCGTCGTAGTAGCCCTGCGCCGCCGCGCCGACCCAGCCGCGCGCGAAGTTCCCGAGCAGCGCGCTGTGCGGCAGACCGAGTGCGAGCGCGCGCTGCGCGCGCCGCTCGGTCGACGCCTGCGCGCCGCGGATCGCCGCGTACAAGTCGAGCTCGTCGCGCGTCGCGCTGCTCCCGGTCGCGAGGTGCGCCCAGTGCGGCTGCGACGGATGCAGCGGGTGCATCCCCACCCACGCGTTGTGATTCGACAGCGCGAGCTCGTTGAACCCGTCGATGCACAGGACGAGGTCGGGCTTCCAGCCCATGCAGAACAGGTAGGCGACCTGGTTGAGCTGCTGCGGCTGCTTGATCCCGCCGCGCGCGAACGTGTGCACGCGGATCGGATGGCCGGCCAGGCGCGGGTCCTCGCCGAGCAGCCGCACGAGCGAACCCGCCGTCTCCATCTCGAAGTGCGCGGCGACCGATCCACCGACGATCAGCACGTCGAAGGTCCGCACGGACTCGGGGCCTTGGAAGTACTGCTCGCGCGCCGCGATCTCCGGCTGCGCCGACGCGACGTCGAAGCCGAAGTACGGGTGCAGCAGCAGCAGCGGATCGGGAGTTCCGGCCGGGCCGCCGACCTGCGCGACCGGCAGGCGCTGCGAGACCAGCCCGGTGACCTTGCGGATCGCGCTCTCGGTCTCCGCGGCGTCGTACGCGCGGCCGCGCGCGGCTGCGACGATGCGGTAGCCGATCTCCGCGAGCGCCAGCGTCAGCACGAGCACACCGCAGGCGAGCGCGAGCTTGCGCCAGGCGGCGCTGCGCCGCGCGGCAGTCGGGCGAGCCGGTTCCATGCGACGCAGGCGCCCAGCATAGCGGCGCGCGCTGGTCGCGGCGACGCCGCGGCTCGCGCCGCGCGCGGGGTCGGCGACGCGCGCGAGAACCGCTGCGGCGCGGCCGTTATGCTGCGCGGATGTCAGCAGTGTTCGATCTGTTCGTGATCGGCGCCGGACCCGGCGGCTACGAGGCCGCGATCCGCGCCGCGCAACTCGGGCTGAGCGTCGCGCTCGTCGAGAAGGAGAAGGTGCTCGGCGGCACGTGCCTGCGCGTCGGCTGCATCCCGTCGAAGGCGCTGCTCGAGTCGAGCGAGCTCTTCCACGAGGCGCGGCACGGCTTCGCGGAGCACGGGATCGCCGCCGAGGCGCGCCTCGACCTCGCGAAGATGCTCGCGCGCAAGGAGTCGATCGTCGCGGGACTCGCGCGCGGCATCGACGGGCTGATGAAGAAGAACAAGATCACGCGCCTGGCGGGCCACGCGCGCTTCGTGGCGCCGAACAAGATCGCGGTGCGCGCCGGCGACGGCGAGACCGAGCACGAAGCGAAGCGCGTGCTGATCGCGACCGGGTCGAAGGTCGCCGCGCTGAAGGGCGTCGACATCGACGGCGAGCGCGTTGTCACGAGCACCGAGGCGCTCTCCTTCGCATCCGTCCCCCAGCACCTCGTCGTGATCGGCGCCGGCGCGATCGGCCTCGAGCTCGGCTCGGTGTGGGCGCGACTGGGCGCGAAGGTCACCGTGCTCGAGTACCTCGACCGGATTCTCGCCGGAATGGACGCGGAGATCGCGGCCGACGCGCACAAGGTGCTCGCGAAGCAAGGGCTCGCGTTCCAGCTCGGCGTGCGCGTGACCGGCGCGCGCGCCACCAAGTCCGGCGCAGTCGTCGAGATCGAGGGCAAGCCGTCGATCGAGTGCGACCGCGTGCTCGTCGCGGTCGGCCGCGCGCCGTACACCGAGGGCCTCGGGCTCGACGCGATCGGGCTCGCGCTCGACAACCGCGGCCGCATCCCGGTCGACGCGCACTTCCAGACCGCGGTGCCGAACGTCTACGCGATCGGCGACGTGATCGCGGGGCCGATGCTCGCGCACAAGGCGTCCGAGGAAGGCATCGCGTGCGTCGAGCACATCGCGACGGGCTACGGGCACGTGAACTACGACGCGATCCCGAGCGTCGTCTACACGTCGCCGGAGGTCGCGAGCGTCGGCAAGACGGAGGAGGAGCTGAAGGCCGCGGGGCGCGCGTACAAGAAGGGCGCGTTCCCGTTCATGGCCAACGGTCGCGCGAAGGCGCTCGGGCACACCGAGGGCAGGGTCAAGGTGCTCGCGGATGCGCAGACGGATCGCGTGCTCGGCGTGCACATCGTCGGGCCGCGCGCGGGCGATCTGATCGCGGAGGCGGTCGCGGCGATCGAGTTCGGCGCGTCGAGCGAGGACGTCGCGCGGACGTGCCACGCGCACCCGACGCTGGCGGAAGTGTTCAAAGAAGCCGCGCTCGCCGTCGACGGGCGCGCGATTCACTTCTAGCGCGGCGCTTCGGAAGCAAGTTCGCCTGGTAGGTGTCCAGGTACGCGCCGGCGAACAGGATCGCGCTGACCTGGCCTGCGCTCTTCGGCGGATTCGAAAGCCACGGCTCGAGTGAGCCGTCGAACTCGTGCCAACGCGTCCACATCCGCCAACCGTTGCGGCGCTCGATGCGCACGAAGTGCCCGTACGCCGGCGATCCGTCCCAACCGGGGAGTCGCAGGACGCACAGCGCGCGCTGCCGCTGGAGCGTGCGCAACACGCCGTCGAACGACCGGATCGCGAACGGCGGTTTCGGGATCGCGAGCCCGAGCTGCTCGCGGCGCTCGTCGTGTTCCGCGTCCGACCTCGCGCGGCGCACGCGCGTGATCGCGCTGCGGCGCAGCACGGTCCAGCCGTCGAACTTCGTGGTGTCCCAGTCGGCGAGCAGCACGTGCTGCGCACCGACGCCGACGACGTAGCCGCTGAACTCGCGATCGCCGCGGCCGCTCAGCACGCACCCGACGTGCTTGCCGCTGCCTTCGAGCGCGCGCAAGGCGCCCGAAACCGCACGACGCCCGCGGACGTCGAGCGGCTCGGTCCGACGGCGCGGCACGCGTGCCCCGCCGCTTCGCGCGAGCATCCGCTCGTAGGCGCGCGCATACAGCGAATCCCACGCGACGTGGGAGATCGAGCCGAGCTTCGCGTGCTCGAGCTTGCGCTCCCACGCTCCGTGCGGATCGACGCCGCGCACCGACACGCTCGTCGCGCCGACGCGCGTGATCCGGCCGACCCAGAAGCCCGTGCGCGACCGGAAGTGGATCTCGACGAGCCCGCCGTGCCGTGCGAGCGCGCACAGGCACGCGCGCAGTCCGCTCTCGAACTCGATTGGCGGTCGCGGCGCCGCGCGGCGCAATCCGAGCCGCAGCGCAAAGTCCTGGAACCCCTGCTTGCGCTCTTGGATCCGCTTCACGTGGCGCCGCAAGACGAGCGTCCACCCGTCGCGCTTCCAGTTGTGATCCGAACGCAGCAACAGGGACTCGGCGGTCGCACCGAGCAGGCAACCATCGACGTCCGTCCCGCTCGACACGGTCACCTTGACGAGCCGTCGCTCGCTCGCGCAGCGCTGGATCGACTCCTCGCTCATCGCGCGGAAGTCTAGCCGCACGCGCTCGTGTACGCTGCGCGGATGAATCGGCGGACATCCGAATCCGTGCTCGGCGCGCTCGCGCTGCTCGCGCTGTCGAGCTGCGGCGAGCTCGCGCCGAACCTGCGGCAGCGCGAGGCGACCAGCGCCAGCGAGCTCGCGCGCCTGTCCGCCGACGCGCGCACGATCGAACTGCTCACGCTCTCCGGCCGCGGCATCACCGACGCGGCACTCGCGCGCGTCGAGCCGCTGACCGCCGTCCGCACGATCGTGATGCTCGACTGCGACGAGGCGAGCGCGGCCGGCCTCGAACCGCTCGCAAAGCTCCGCGAGCTGCGCGAGCTCGTGCTGTACGACTGCGCGCGCCTCGAGGGCGCCGCGCTCGAGCCGCTCCAGCGCTGCGCGAAGCTCGAGACCGTGCGACTGCACGCCAAGTCGGTCGATGCGGCGACGCTCGAGCAGCTCGCGCGCTGCAAGCGGCTGCGTTCGCTGCGGCTGACCGGCTCGCTCGCGCCCGACGCGGAAGCCGCGCTCGCCGCCTTGCGCACGGCGCTGCCCGACTGCATCGTCGTCGCCGCAAAATGAGCTACACGATCTGTTCGCTGAACCTGAACGGCATTCGCTCGGCCGAACGCAGGGGCTTCTCGCGCTGGTTGAAGCGCACCAAGCCCGATCTGCTGTGCACGCAGGAGCTGCGCGCGACGCCCGATCAGGTCGAGCCCGAGCTGTGGTCCCCCGCCGGTTACAACACGCGCTGGCAGTGCGCGCAGAAGAAGGGCTACGCCGGCGTCGGTCTGTTCATGCGCGCATCGGTCGACGCCCACAGCCACGGCTGCGGTCTCGATTGGGCGGACATCGAGGGCCGTTCGCTGCGCGCCGACGTCGGCGACGTGTCGGTGATCTCGCTGTACGTGCCGTCGGGCTCGGCGGGACCCGAGAAACAGAAGCGCAAGGACGCTTTCATGGCGCACGCGCTGCCGTGGCTCGCGAAGCTGCTCGCCGAGAAGCGCAAGCTCGCGATCTGCGGCGACTGGAACATCGCCCACACCGAGATCGACATCCACGACCCGCGCGGCAACGCGAAGAACTCCGGCTTCCTGCCGCACGAGCGCGCGTGGTTCACGAGCGTGCTCGAGCAGGGCTGGGTCGACGTGCTGCGCAAGGTGCACCCCGAGACGAAGGGTCTGTACTCGTGGTGGTCGAACCGCGGCAGAGCGCGCGAGACCGACAAGGGCTGGCGCATCGACTACGTGCTCGCGAGTCCGGCGCTGGCGGAGACGGTCGAGGACGCGTGGATCGAGAAGAAGGCCGGCTTGTCCGACCACGCGCCGGTGTTCGCGAAGTTCGCGGGCGATCTGCGCTGATCAGCTCTGCCGCGCGAACAGCCGGCTGGGGTCGCGAAACGCCTTGAACTCGATCGCGTTGCCGGACGGGTCGAGCACGAAGAACGTCGCCTGCTCGCCGACCTTGCCGGCGAAGCGCACGTGCGGCTCGATGCGGAAATTCGTTCCGCGCGCCCGCAGCCGCTCGGCGAGCCCGTGCCATTCGTTCCACTCGAGCACGAGGCCGAAATGCCGCACCGGCACGTCGTCGCCGTCGACCTCGTGCGCCCGCGCCGCCCCGCACGCCTCCGGCATCAGGTGCGCCGAGATCTGGTGCCCGCGGAAGTCGAAATCGATCCAGCGCTCGGCGCTGCGGCCTTCGCGGCAGCCGAGCACGTCGACGTAGTAGCGCCGCGTCTCTTCGATGTCGCGGACGGGGAAGGCGAGGTGGAACGGCTGCATCGGCGGAGCGCACGACGGCGCGCGCTGAGCTTAGCAATCCGGCCGATGGGACCCTGTTCGGGCAGTCCGGAGGCCCGCTTCAGTGCGGCGGATTCGCGTACCGATAGCGCGCGAATGCCTTTCCCCGGGCTCCCCCGCGCGCTGCGCGTGTTCGCGGCCGTCGCCGCCTCGCTTGCGCTCGCGCTCGCGCCGCTGTTCGGCGCCGGCTGCGGCGCAGAGGCGTCGCCGATCCGCATCGGGATCAATCCGTGGCCGGCCTGGGAGTTCTTCTATCTCGCCGAGGTGCGCGGCCACTACCGCGACTGCGGCGTCGAGGTCGAGATCGTCGAGTTCAGCTCGCTCGGCGACGCGAAGCGCGCGTACGAGCGCGGCCAGGTCGATGCGTACCTCGGCACGCTGGTCGAAGTCGCGACCACGCACGCGAGCGACGGTCGCGCGCCGGTCGTGGCGCTCGTCACCGACTACTCGAACGGCGCCGACCAGGTGATCGCGCGCGCGCCGCTCGCGACGCCGCGCGATCTGGTGCGCCGGCGCGTCGCCGTCGAGAAGGGCTCGCTCAACGTGTTCGTGCTCGCGCGCGCGCTCGACGCGTGCGGTGCGAGCCTCGCCGAGGTCGAGCTCGTCGACCTCGATCAGCTCGGCATGCTCGAGGCGTTCCGCCAGGGCACCGTCGATGCGATCGTCGCGTATCCGCCGGTCTCGCTCGATGCGCTCAAGCTGCCGGGCAGCGCGAGCGTGTTCACGAGCGCGAGCATCCCGGGCGAGATCGTCGACGTGCTCGCCGTCGACGGCGCGCTCGTGCGCGACCGCGCCGACGACGTCGAGGCGATCCGCCGCGCCTACGCGCGCGCCGTCGCCGATTACGAGCGCGAGCCGGCATCGGCGCTGACGGTGATGGCGAAACGCGAGGGCCTCGCGCCCGCCGAGTTCGAAGCCGCGCTGCGCGACGGCGTGCGGCTGGTCGGCGCGGACGAGCAGGCCGAGTACCTGCGCGCGGACGGCAAGCTCGCGGCGAACTACGCGGCGGTCGTCGACGTGCTGCGCCGCACCGGTCAGCTCGACGTGTGCGCCGAGGCCGCGTTCGCCGCGCCCGAGGACGGACCGTGAGCGGGCGCCGCCTCGCGGCGTCGCTGCGCGGGAAGCTCGGCGTTCCGCTCGTCGCGGGCAGCCTCGCGGTCGTCGCGATGGCCTCGCTGCTCGTGCACCAGCGGCTGCGCGAGGAGTTCGAGGCGCGTCGCATCGAGCGCGCGGTCGCGCTGGCGCGCTCGATCGAGTACGCGGCCGAGACGGTGCGCTCGAACGCGGACCTGCAGCGCCTGGTCTCGGTGCTCGGCGCCGAGCGCGACGTCGAGCTCGCGTGCGTCGTCGAGGCGGGCTCGTGCCGGATCCTGTGCTCGTCGCAGCGCGCGCTGATCGGACAGGACGCGATCGACGCCGGCTGCGGCGGCGGCGCGGGCAACGGCGATCGGCGCGCCGCCGGCGCGACCTCGATGCGCCGCGTCGAACTGCCGACGGGACCGGCGGTCGAGCTCGCGGCGCCGCTGCGCCTGGGCGCGAGCCTCGCCGACGGCGTCGAAGACCGCGCCGGTTGGGTGCTGCTGCGCTTCGACCTGTCCGACGCGCGCGCGGCGGCGGCGCGCACCGCGTGGTGGCTGACCGCCGGGCTCGCGCTCGGGCTCGCGTCGATCGCCGGTCTGGGCCTGTTCCTGCTCTCGCGGCGGGTGCTGCGACCGGCCGGACTGATCGAGCGCGCGATCGAGCAGCGCGCGGAGGGTGCGCTCGCCGCGCGCTCGCCGGAGCTCGGCGACGACGAGATCGGCGGCCTCGGACGCGCGCTCAACGAGATGCTCGACTGCGTCGACGGCCACGTGCGCGAGGTCGAGGCGGCGCGCGCGCGCAACGAGTCGCAGGCGCGGCTGCTCGCCGAGCAGGCGGCGGACCTGCGCAGCGCGCGCGACGAGGCGCTCGTCGCGACGAAGGCGAAGTCGGAGTTCCTGGCGACGATGTCGCACGAGATCCGCACGCCGATGAACGGGATGATCGGGCTGTCGGAGCTGCTGCTCGACACGCGCCTGGACGCGGACCAGCGCGAGCTCGTGCGCACGCTGCGCTGCTCGGGCGAGGCGCTGCTCAAGATCCTGAACGACGTGCTCGACTTCTCGAAGATCGAGTCGGGTCGCCTCGAGCTCGAGTCGCGCGAGTTCTGCCTCGAGGAGCTCGTCGACCAGGTGCTCGCGCTGATGGGCTCGCGCGCGCACGAGCGCGGCCTGCGCCTCTTCGCGAGCGTCGATCCGGGCCTTCCGGCGCTGTGGCGCGGCGACGAGGGCCGGCTGCGCCAGTGCCTGCTGAACCTCGTCGGCAACGCGCTCAAGTTCACGAACGCCGGACACGTCGAGGTGCGCGTCGACCGCGATCCGAGCGCGCCGGACGCGCTGCTCTTCGAAGTCGTCGACACCGGCATCGGGATCGAGCCCGAGGCGGCGGCGCGGCTGTTCGAGGCGTTCACGCAGGCCGACAGCTCGACCACGCGGCGCTTCGGCGGCACGGGCCTCGGCCTCGCGATCACGCGCCGGCTCGCGCAGAGCATGGGCGGCGCCGCCGGCGTCGAGAGCCAGGTCGGCGTCGGCAGCCGCTTCTGGTTCCGCGTCGTGCTGCCCCCGGTCGGCACGGCAACGCTGCTCGAGCGCTGGTCGGCGCTCGCCGGGCGGCACGTGCTCGTCGGGTTCGCGCACGTCGCGCAGGCGGGCTCGCTCGCGGCGTTCCTCGAGCGCTCCGGCCTGTGCGTCGACCGCGCGACCGACGCGCTGACGCTGCGCGCGCTCGCGCGCGGTCGCGCGTACGACGCGATCGTGCTCGGCGAACAACTCGCCCTCGGCTGGAGCGAG
>SCVU01000648.1 GCA_004296785.1 Planctomycetota bacterium | reverse complement strand
ACGCGCGGTCGTAGTACGCGATCAGGTCGGTCCACGCGGTGCGCCGCGCGGTCGCGCGGCAGATCTCGGCCGTGCGCGCGCGGTCGCGCGGGCGCGCGAGGTGCTCCTCGAGCACGTGCGCGAGCTTGTCGACCGCCGCGTCGAACGGCACGTCGATGCGCGGCAGCACGTACACGCCGTCCTTCGAACCGATGCCGTTCTCGCTCGCCCAGCGGCCAAAGCCCGCGCAGTCGGTGGTCAGCGTCGGCACGCCGACCGCGAGGCTCTCCTCGGGCGTGTAGCCCCACGGCTCGTAGAACGACGGGAAGCACGACAGCTCCATCGCGCGCAGCGCCGCCTCGTACGGGATGTTGAGGATCCCGTCGGTGCGGTTCAGGTACGCGGGCACCTGCACGATCTTGATGCGCGCACCCGCGCTGTTGTCGAGCCCCAGGCGCGCGCACGCGTGCTGCACCGGATCCGACTCGGCGTCGAACAGGTTGTGCGTGGAGATGCCGACCGGGCCCTCGACGAGGTCGATCGGCATCCGCATGCGCTCCGACACTTCGCGGCGCAGACCGCTGTTGCCGGCGGGCACGAGCACGAAGCACACGGCGCTCGGTCCCTTGCGCGCGTTCAGCGCGCCGAGCGACTCGAGCAACAGGTCGATGCCCTTGTTGTGGAACTCGTAGCGCCCCGAGATGCACAGCAGCGCGGCGCGCGAGCAGTCCTCGCCGGTCACGCGCGACGCGACGTCGCGCAGTCGCTCCTCAGCGGTCTCGCGCGAGACGCCCTCGCACAGCTCCTCGACGACGTCGAGGTCGATGCCGTTCGGCAGCAGCGGCTCCGCCTTGCGCGCGTGGAAGACCTCGGCCTCGTCCGCGGTGATCTGGCTGACCGTCGAGAACACGTCGGCCGAGCGCGCGCACACGCCCTCCATCGAGTGCTTGGCGGTGATGTCGAGCTGCTTCGCGGCCTCCTCCGGCGTGCGACCCGCGAGCCCCTCGACCGGCTGCACGCCGCGCGAGGCGATCGAACGCCCGAGCATCGTCGCGTGCGTCGTGAACACCGTGCCGATCGCCGGCACGTGCGCGCCGAGGTAGAGCAGGCCCGAACCGGTCATCCACTCGTGGAACTGCGCGACGGCTTCGCCGCGCTGCGGAGCGAGCCGCTCCTGCCACCACTTCTCGATCACGAGGCCGGCCGCGTGACCGAACAGCACGGGCTCGACGTAGTCCCAGCCGCCGAACAGCGAGTCGACGTGGAAGCGCTCCCACAGCCCCGAGAGGATCCCGTCCTTCTGTGCGAACAGGCCGGAGAACTCGACCAGGATCGTGCGCGGGCGCCCGGGGATCTTCCAGCGACCGACGCGCACCGGCACGCCCATCGCGCGGCAGCGCTCGCCGAACTCCTCGAAGCCGGGCTCCTCCTCGAACATCGACGGCCCCGACTGCGACGACATCAGCCACGGGCCGATCGCGACGTAGTCATCCCCCATGCGCTCGACGAGCGTCTTCGCCTTCGTCGACAGCACCGTGTGGATGCCGCCGACCTTGTTGCAGACTTCCCACGAGACTTCGAAAAGCGTGAACGGATCGGCCAACGTGGTCTCCGCTGCGGCCCTAGCTCGCGCGCTCGGCCTGTTCGAGGCGTCGCGCGAGATCGTCGAGGACGTTCATGAACGTGATGAACGCGTCGTGGGGCGTGGTGTAGGGACTGAAGTACTTGTGCACGTCGCCGTCGCTGAACCACTTCGTGCACATGTAGTAGAGGTGGTCCGACGTCGACAGACGGCGCCAGCGCGCGAGCAGGTCGGGGTGACCCGCACCGATCTTTCGGACCCGCGGAGCGAGCGAATAAAGCGCATCCATCGCCGCGCGCTGCATGTGGTTGCCGAGCCACGCGGTCAGGTCGCGCTCGGCGTCCGCCCACGACACCGGGTGCGGGACGTCCAGGCGCGCGATCGGGTCGAGCTTCGCGCAGGCCTCGCTGGGCGTGCGGAACACGAAGCGGCGCTCGGCCAGCAGCGCGCGCGGCAGGTGGCGCATGAACTCGAAGATCCCGGTTTCGCGCCACTGGTGCTCGCCGAAGGTCTCGAAGTCCATGAACAGCCCGACGACCTCGTCCTCGCTCGGCAGCTCGCGCACCCAGCTCGAAAACTTTTCCGTCGTCAGCGGCCACTCGCCCCAGCCGCGGTTGCTGAAGCGGAACGCGATGTCGTCGGAGAAGCGGTAGGAGCGCAATAGCAGCTTGATGCGCTCGCAGCCCTCGGGCCGGTAGACGAAGTGCGGGCTGCGCCAGCCGAGCAGGTGGTCGGCGCCCTCGCACAGGATCGTCGCGTAGCCCTCTTCCTCGGCCACGCGCGCGACGCGGTTCGAGCACACGAGCTCGGTGTTGCGGAACGTGCGCGGCGCCACGCCGAACAGCGCCTCGACGCGCCGCTTCTGCTCGCGGATCTGCGCGCGGAACTCCTCCTCGTCGCCGAGGAACGCGAGCGAGTGGTGGCTCGTCTCGCCGAGGAACTCGACGCAGCCGGTGCGCGCGAGCTTCTTGAAGCTCTCGAGCGTCTCGGGGCTCCACTGCTCGAACTGGTCGAGCGCCGTGCCCGAGACCGAGAACGCGAAGCGGAACTCGCCCGCGTATTTCTCCGCGAGCTCGAGCAAGAGCGCGTTCATCGGCAGGTAGCACTTCTCGGCCACGCGCCGCACGATGCGTGCGTTCTCCGTGTCGTCGAAGTACTCGTCGCTCTTGTTGATGTCGAAGAACGTGTAGCGGCGCAGGCGGAACGGCTGGTGCACCTGGAAGTAGAAGACGACGGCCGTCATGCGACGAGCTCCTGGTACACCTGCTTCATCAACGCGCCCTGGGTGTCCCAGCGCAGGCGGCTGATCTCCTCGCGGCCGTCCTCGACGAGCTGCTGCGACAGCGCGTCGTAGCGCAGCAGCGCGAGGATCTTGTTGGCCATGCCGTCGACGTCCCAGAAGTCGACCTTGAGCGCGTTGGCGAGCACTTCCGACACGCCGCTCTGGCGCGACACGATCACCGGCGTGTCGAGCGCCATCGCCTCGAGCGGCGAGATGCCGAACGGCTCGGACACCGACGGCATCACGTAGATGTCCGCCATCGCGTACATGCGCTCGACCTCGCGGCCGCGCAGGAAGCCGGTGAAGTGCATGTGCCGCGCGAGGCCCTTGCGCGCCGCGCGCTCGATCATCCTGGGCAGCATGTCGCCGCTGCCGCTCATCACGAACTTCACGCGCGGCTCGACCTGGATCACGCGCGCGGCCGCGTCGATGAAGTAGTCGGGCCCCTTCTGGAACGTGATGCGGCCGAGGAACAGCACGATCGGCTCGGGGATCGCCTTCTCCTCGTGCAGCACCGCCGCGGCCTCGCGGTGCGTGACCGCGTTGTGCACGACGCGCAGCCGCGCCTTGTCGACGCGGTAGAAGCGCTTGAGCGTGTTCGCCGTGTAGTGGCTGACGCACGCGATGCGATCGGCGCCGTCGAAACCGGCCTGCTCGAGATCGCGGATGCGCGGGTCGACCGCCTCGCCGCTGCGGTCGTACTCGCAGGCGTGCATGTGCAGCACCAGCGGCCGGCCGGTGATCGCCTTGGCGACGAGCGCGGCCGGATACGTCATCCAGTCGTGCGCGTGGATCACGTCGAAGCGCTCGCGGCGCGCGATCTCGCCGACGACGAGCGCGTAGCGCGCGACCTCGGCGAACAGGTCGGGGCCGTAGGCGCCGCGGAAGACGAAGCGCTGCTCGCGCGTCGACTCGCGCACGAGTTCCTCGATGCTCGGGAAGCGCTCGAGGTGCGCGCCGCCCGGCACGAGCTCGGGCGCGCCCACCGTGCCGGCCGTGCGGACAACGCGCGCCGCGACCGCGCGCGCCGCGACCGCGCCGACCGCGGGCTCGATCCCCGCCTCGGCGAGCAGATCGAGGCTCTGCTCGTACTCCGCGTCGTCGAGGTACGGCCGCAGCGGCGAATCGATCGCGACGAGCTCGAACGCGCGCGCCAGCCGCTCGCGCAGCGCCGGGTCGCGCGCGCCCGCCTCGGCGAGCAGCACGTCGATGCCCTCGGCCGAGGTACGCACGGCGTCCGGCAGCTTCGACCACGCCGCGCGCACGGTCTCGGCGCGCTCGGTCTCGCGCTGCACGCGCCGCACCGGCACCTGATCGGCGCCGACGAGGCTGACGAAGCGCGTGTCCTCGTCGCCGAACGAGCGCGGCACGACGAACAGCACTTCGACGCCGTGGTGCGCGAGCCCCTGCGTCAGCCCGAAGCACGCGGTGCCGAGGCCGCCCGAGATGTGTGGCGGGAATTCCCAGCCGAGCATCAGCACTCTCATCGCGCCGCTCCCGCCGCGCCGCGCGGCGCAACGCCCGTCGCGTCGAGCAGCGCGTGCGCGCGCAACAGCTCGGCGACGCTCCACGCCTGCGCGATGCAGCCGTCGGGCCGGTGCGGCGGATCGCCGTCGCAGACCTCGGAGATCTGGCCGAGCCCCTGGCGGAACAGCGGTTCGAGCGCCGAGTCGAGCAGCCCGCGCAGCGCGGCGACGCGCTCGGGGCGCGGTCCGTACGCGCGCAGCGCGGCCTCGACGTGGAAGCCGAGCAGCCACGGCCACACCGTGCCCTGGTGATAGGCGAGGTCGCGCTCGTCGCTCGTGCCGCCGTAGCGGCCGCGGTACGCGGGGTTCTTCGGCGCGAGCGTGCGCAGGCCGCACGGCGTGACGAGCTCGGCCTCGGCGCGCTTGACGATGTCGGTGCGCTTGCCGCGCGACAGCGGCGACAGCTCCAGCGCCGCGGCGATCACCATGTTCGGCCGCACGCTCGTGTCGGTCCACGCTCCGTGCGGCGGCTCGTCGCGCACGACGTCGGCGAGGTAGCGCTGCTCGTCGAGCCAGAAGCGGCGCAGGAATGCGCGGCCGCACGAGCGCCGCAGCTCCTGCCACGGCCGCGCGAGCGCGTTCGAGCCGGCGCGGTGCTCGAGCATCTCGAGCACGCCGAGCAGCTGGTACCACAGCGCGCACAGCTCGACCGCGTAGCCGTGGCGCGGCGTAACCGGCCCCGCGGAAGTGACCGCGTCCATCCACGTCGCGTTCTGCGACGCGCTGCCCGCGAGCAGCAGGCCCTCCGCGTCGCAGCGCAAGCCGAGGCGCGTGCCGTCGCGGTATGCGTGCGCGATCGAGCGCAGCGCCGGCAGCAGCGCGTCGAGCACGCGCTCGCGCGAGCCGCCCGCGAGCTCGTACAGCCGCACCGCGCGCGCGAACCACAGCGACGCATCGGCCGAGCCGTAGTGCGAGGTCTCGATCGTGCGCCCGAAGATGTTCGGCAGCAGCCCGTCGCGCAGGTACTGCGCGATCGATTCGAGCGCGGCGCCGCAGCGCTCGACCTGCGCGGGTTGATCGGAGGCGCGCGCGAGCAACAGGCCCGGCAGCGCGATGCACGTGTCGCGCCCCCACTCGCCGAACCACGGGTAGCCGGCCATCACGCCGGTGCGCGTGCCGCCGCCGAGCGCGGGCGCTTCGTACAGGAAGGCGTCGGCCGCGAGCTCGAGCGTTCCGAATGCGCCCGGCGCGACCGCGCGAGCGCGCGCGCGGCGCCGCGCGGATTCCTCGTTCCACAGCGCGAGCGGATCGGAGACGTGACCGCCCGCGGCGATCGCGAGCACGACGTCGGTGTCCGGCGGCATCGCGATGTGCAGCACGCCCGGGCTGAACTGGTCCTCGTGGCCGTCGTAGCCGCGCGCGAGGTCGACCTGGTACTCGAGGCCGCGGTACCAGACCGGGTCGGCCTCGAAGCGCCACTCGCTCGCGTTCGTCGTGATCGCGACGGCGGGCAGCGAGCCGTACGGCCGGCACGCGATGCCGCGGCCGTGGCGCTCGGCGCGCGGATTCAGATCGACGTTCGCCGAGGTCAGCTTGTCCGCCTCGCGGCACGCGAGCAGCGGCTTCGCGCGCAGCTCGACGGTGTGCGCGAGGCCGCGGATCCGGTAGCGGACGAGCGTGACGTCGCGGCCGCGCACCATCATGAGCTCGCGCGTCACCTCGGCCTCGCCGATGTGGTAGACGAAGCGCGGCCACGGCGCGAGCTCGAAGCGCTCGATGCCCTGGTGGCCGTGCGGGAACCACTGGCCCGCGTAGCGCAACATCGACAGCGGGAACGAGCGGCTGCGGCCGTGCAGCGATTCGTCGATGCCGGCGACGAGCACGTGGCGGCGCTCCATGCCCGCCGGCGTCACGACGAGCAGGCCGTGGTAGCGGCGCGTCGGGCACGCGAGCACGGTGCCGGATGCGTAGCCGCCGCGGCCGTTGGTCTCGAGCCACTCGCGCGTCAGCGAGCTCTCGAGCTGCAGGCACTCCTCGCGCTCCATGCGGAAGAGCACGTCTGGTTCCGCGGGCGGCGTGGACATCGGCGCATGAGGATACGCGTGCGCCGCCGCGCGCTCCACGACGCCGTCGCGCTTCGGCGCGCGATGTGCGCCGAAACTAGCGCGCGGGCCGGAACTCGGCGAGTTCGACGCGCGCGCCGGACTCGTCCCACCACGCGGCCGAGCCGCACGCGCCGGGCGCCAGGCGCGCGGCTCCGGCCGCGTCGGCGAACAGCGCCAGCGGCGCGCCGTTCTCCGCGCGCGCGTCGATCTCGTAGCGCAGATCGAGCTGGCCGCCGCCGCTCGCGCTGGTGCGGACGTCGAGCACGCGGATCGCGGCGCGGACGAGCGGCGGCAGGGCGGCGGGACGGCGGAACATGTGCTCGAAGCCGGTGCAGACGAGGGCCGCCGTGCCGACGAGCAGGCCGCCGAAGAACGGGAACACGGCGAGCGGCGCGAAGAGGACGGCGAAGACGCCGGCGATGACGAACAGGCCGAGCGCGAGGAGGCCGAGGATCAGCGCGAGTGACTGCGCGCTCGGGTGCGCGGAGCGGCGCAGCAGCTCGAAGTGGCCGAGCGGCACGCGCAGGAACTCCGCGTGCGCGGGGCTCGAGGCGTGCGTCGCGAGATCGGCGTCGTTCGCTGCGGTCATGACGGCGGACATTGGAACAGATCGGCTCGCGCGAAGCGCAGCTATGCGAGCTCGAGCACACGGAAGTCGAGCAGGCGGACCTTGCCCAGCGCATTGCGCCACGCGACGCCGACGTCGCCCGAGCGCAGGCCGCCGTAGAGATCGCCCGCGGTCTCGAGCTCGACCCGGACGCCGTCCGCTAGCTCGAGCGTCGCGAAGTACGTCGTCCACGCACGCTCGTTGCGCGTCTCGACGTGCGTGCGCTTGTCGACGATCGCCGCGAAGCCCGGCACCAGGTCGGCGCGCACCTCGCGGATGCCGTTGCGCGCGCCGCGCACGAGGAACACGCCGAGCGCGGCCGCGGCGAGTGGCACGACGGCGTAGGCGAGCATCCTCCCCGGGTGGCCGAACGCGAGGAAGCACGGCAACAGGAACCACGCCGCGACGACGATCAGCGCGATGCCGCAGCCCATCTGCACGCGCTGGCTGCGCGTGAACTCGCTCTGGCGTCCGGAGACGCGCGCGGACGGCTGTCCGAAGCGCGCCGCGCGATCCGGCTGCGCTTCGAGCCAGCGCAGCAGCTCGAGCGTCGACGGTGCGCGCGCCTCCGCGATTGCTGGAGCTGGTGTCGGCGTCGGCGCGGGCGCCGGCTCCGGGACCGCGAACTTCGCGCCGCAGTACTGGCACGAACCGGTGGCACTCTCCTTCTGGATCGCGCCGCAGCCGGCGCAGCGGAGGATGCGACCTTCAGCGGGCGGCATCGGCCGGCACCTCGACCGCGGCGGGCGCGCGCTCGAACTCGACGAGCTCGTCCGGCTGTCCCGAACTCCACCACGCCGCGCCGACGTCGCCGGAGCGCAGGCGCGCGAACAGCTCGGCATCCGCGGCGAGCTCGCGCCGCGCGCCGCCCTCGAGTTCGAGCGTGACGTAGTAGCGCGTCTCGGTGCGCCGCTGCTCGGACTCCACCTCGGTGCGCTTGTCGGAAACGCCGGCGAGCCCCGAGCCGATCGATGCGGGCCCGCTCGCGCGTCGACCCCCGCGCCAGACCGAGCGACCGACGACCGCGAGGAAGAACGCCAGCATCACGAGCGGCCAGTGCCGGAACAGCCCGGGCGCTGCGGGACCGAACCCGGGCGCGTCGTCGAGCGAGCGGAACGCCTCCGCCATCTTGAGCAGCACGAGCACGACGATCAGCCCGACGACGAGCTGGAGCGCGAACCCGCGCGTGCGGCCGCGCCGCTGTGCGGCATGGCGCGTCGTCGCGCTGGCCGGGATCCGCGCGAGCATCCGCTCGGCGCGCCCGTCGCGGCGCAGCTGTGCGAGCAGCTCCTGCATGTCCGCCGGCGCGCCGCGCGCCGGCGCCGCGGACTCGGGCTCGGCGAACCGCGCTCCGCAGTACTCGCAGAAGCGCGCGTCGCGCGCCTTCTGCAGCGCGCCGCAGCCGGCACACTTCGAGATCGCAGCGCTCGTCATCGGGATCTGCTCACGCGCGGCCGCGCCGCGCATTCACCTCGCCTCGGCCATATCGTAGCGCCGCGGCTCGCCGCGCGACTCCGCGCGCGTCCGCCGCCGCGCGAAGATCCCGTACGAGTGCGACAGGCTCGGCCGCGCGCCGAGCGCGAACACCGAGTGCCAGCACGTGTCGTCCGGCCCGCGCGAAGGCAGCACGACCGCGTCGCCCGCGCGCAACCGGAACGCGTGTCCGGCGAGCACGAGCGTCCGCGCGAACGCGGCGTCCTCGTTGAGCAGCCGGTACAGCTCGCCGTCGTCCTCTGCTTCGAGCGCGCGCAGCGCCCGCGCGGGCGTCGCAACGCGCTTGGCGAGTGCCGAGCGCGGCTTCGCGGCCCGCGCGTGCGCGCTGACGAGCGCCGCGAGCGCGCGCTTCGACAGCGCGATCCACGCCGTCTCGCCGGCGAGCTGGCTGTACAGCACGCCGAGCTGGTGCGGCTCCGCGTCGTGGTGGAACACCGCGCCGCCGCCGGGCGCGTTGTTGTAGACGATGCGCTCGCTGAAGCGCAGCGCGCGGCCGGCGAGCCGCTCGATCCGCGCGAGCAGCGCGCGCTGCGACAGCACGGCGGCGGTCTCGGGGAACAGCGCGCTCGCGAAGCGATCGCTCCACACCGCGCGGCGCGGATCCTTCGTCCACTCGAGCAGCGACTCCGAGCCGAACGAGAAGCGGATGCGCAGCGACGCGTCGCGCTCGTCGTGCGCGATCCACGCGAGCTTCGCGTACAGATCGCGCGCGAGCGCGCGGCCGCCGGAGCCGAGCGCATGCGCGTAGACCTTCTCGACCTCGCGCGGGTCGTACAGGTCGCACGCGGCGCCGGCCGGAGCGAAGCGTGATCCGCGTGGTGCGCCGAGCCGCCGCCACACCTCGTCCTGGAAGCTCGCGCCGCGGCGCAGCCGTTCGAACAGCGCAAGCGTGCCGCCGACCTCGCCGCGCCACGCGCGCGCGCCCGCGGCGACCGCGCCGCGCAGCACGAGCGGCTCGCACGCGCGCCAGCGCTGCGCGCGCGCGTCGACGTCCTCGCCGGAGTGCGCGATCGACGCGTCGAACCAACCGAGCCGCGCGCCGCGGCGCACGAGCGCGCACCAACCGTCGCCGCGCGGACGACGAGACGGCGGGGCATACGCGGCTTGACGCTGCTCGGACATCCCTACAGGATCGCCGCGTGCGGCTTCGCCTTCCAGTCCTGCTCGCGTGCGCGGTCGCGCTCGCCGGCTGCGCGCGCGAGCCGGCGCGCAAACCCGACGTGATCGTGATCGTCGTCGACACGCTGCGCGCCGATCGACTCGGCCTCTCGGGCTACGAGCGGCCGACGAGCCCCGTGCTCGACGCGCTCGCCCGCGACGGCGCCGCGTTCACCGACTGCACCGCGCAGAGCAGTTGGACGCGGCCGTCGATGGTGTCGCTGCTGCACGGCCGCTACTTCACCGCGTACCGCGACGCGCCGGACCCCGAGCTCGCGACGCTGCCCGAGACGTTCCGCGCCGCCGGCTACCGCACGCTCGGCGTGTCGGCGAACCTGCTGTTGAAGACGCAGTTCGGCTTCGACCGCGGCTTCGAGCTGTACGACGATCGCCGCGCGAACAAGGAGCCCGAGGCGACGATGTCGATCCCGCGCACGTTCGAGCAGGTGTGCGCCGATCTGTGGCCGCTGCTCGACACGGCGGAGAGCACCTCGGCCGAGCGCCGACCGCTGTTCCTCTACCTGCAGCCGTTCGATCCGCACGCGCCGTACTTCGAGCACGCCGAGTACGACGCCGAGCTGCCGACGCGCGGCATCGACCCGCGCTTCGATCCGAAGTGGCACGCCGACGAGCTCGCGCGCCTCGGATTCACGGGCACGCCCGAGGATCCGACGGGCGAGCGCGCGCTGCGCTTCTGCGCGTACCAACGCGGGCTGTACGACCAGGAGGTGCGCTACGCCGACGCGTGGCTCGGCAAGTTGCTCGACGGGCTGCGCGTGCGCGGGTTGCTCGACCGCGCGGTCGTCGCGCTCGTCTCCGATCACGGCGAGGGTTTGTGGGACCACGTCGCGTGGCTCGAGCCGGCGAAACAGATCGGCGCGCCGCCGCAGCAGCTCTTCTATCAGCAGCACGGCGCACACCTGTATCAGGAGGCGATCCGCACGCCGTTCGTGTTGTGGGGCGCGGGCGTGCCGAAGGGTCTGCGCGTCGACGCGGCGATCGAGAACGTCGATCTGTACCCGACGCTGCTCGAGCTCGCGGACGTGCCGTTGCCGGCGGGCCTGCACGGGCAGAGCGCTGTGCCGCACGTGCGGCGCGAGTCGCCGCCGGCGCGCGAGCTCGTGTACTCGACCGTCTTGCTCGGCGACTGCGTGCGCGAGGTCGCGAGCGGGCTCGTGTACATCGAGCCGAGCGAGCTGGGGAGGAAGTACCGGACGGAGCCCGAGCTCTACGACCTGCGCAGCGATCCGCGCGAGCGCGTCAACGTCGCGAGCGCGCGGCCGGCGGACGTCGCGCGACTGGCGGAAGCGCTGCGCGCGTGGCGCGCGAAGTACCCGACCGAGAGCCGGCTCGGCGAGAAGAGCGAGGCCGAGATCAAGCTGATGAACAGCCTCGGTTACTCGGGCGAGCACTACGGCGGGAAGTAGCGCGCGCTCCCGCGCTCACCACGCCGGCGCGGGAGCATGCTCGCGGCAAGCGTCGCGACGGCGCGCGAGCAGGCGCGCCTCGGGGCCGGTGCAGGCGAGACCCAGCGCGCGCTGGAAGTGCTCGAGCGCCTGCGCGTGCTCACCGAGCTGCCAGTGCAGGTGCGCGACGACCGCTGCGGCCAGTCCGTAGCGGTCGAGCTCGGGCGCAGCGCCGAGCGTCGCCAGCTCGTCGAGCCCCGCACGCGGCCCGGCGACTTTCGCCAACGCCACGGCGCGGTTCAGCCTCACGACGGGCGTGTCGGCGATCGCGACGAGCTGGTCGTACGCTGCGAGGATCGCACCCCAATCCGTCGACGCGTAGTCGGCCGCGACGGCGTGCAGCGACGCGATGCGCGCCTCGACGTGCCAGGGCGTCAACCGCTCGCCCGCGATCGAGCGGCGAAACTGCGCGAATCCATGCGTCAACCAGCGCCGGTCCCAGCGCGAGCGGTCCTGCTCGGCGAGCGTGAGCACGTCCCCGAACGCATCGACGCGCGCCGGGAGACGCGCGCCCGAGAAGTACATCAGCGCGAGCAGCGCGTGCACCTCGGGTCGGGCCGTGTGCTCGTCCTCCGTGAGCAACGTCGCGAGCCGCACGGCCTCCTCGACGAGATCCGCACGCACGAGATCCTCGCCGCGGTGGGCGCGGTAGCCCTCGTTGAACATCAGGTACAGCGCGTCGAGCACCGGCGGCAGTCGCTCGACGAGTTCGCGCGGCGGCGGCACCTCGAAGCGCGCGCCGAGGCCCTGGAGCCGTGCCTTGCCGCGCGTCAGACGCTGCGCGATCGCCGCCTCCATCGCGAGCAACGCGGCCGCGATCTCGGAGACGCCGAAGCCGCACACGGTCTTCAGCACGAGCGGCACGCGCGCGTCCGCCGGCAGCGCCGGGTGGCAGCAGGTGAACATCATCCGCAGCGTGTCGTCGGCCGGTCCGTCGCCGGGTTCGGCGCGCGCGGCGTTCGGCTGCACGGCGTGCTCGTCGGCGCCGAGGTCCGCTCCGGCGAGCTCCGCGCGGCGGCGCAGCGTGTCGAGCGCGAGGTTGTTCGCGACGCGGAACACCCACGCGTCCGGCTGCTCCGGCACGCCTTCCGCGGGCCACGCGCGCAGCGCGCGCAGGAATGCCTCCGCGACTACGTCCTCGGCCAGATCGATGCGCGCCGGACCGAGCCGCCGCACGAGCCCGGAGACCAGCCGGCCGTAGCGGTGCCGGAACAGGTCCTCGACGAGCTCGTGCGGCGCGCGGACATCCAAGATCAGCTCTCGGGCTGGCCCATGAAGTCGATCTCGCGCACTTCGATCGAGCCGAAGCGGAAGTTCGGGTGGCCCTCGCACAGCTTCACCGCGTGGTCGTAGCTGTCGGCCTTGATCAGGTAGATGCCGCCGACGACTTCCTTGCTCTCGACGTACGGGCCGTCCTTGACCGTGACCTTGGCGCCTTGCGGGCGCATCACCTTGCCGCCTTGGTCGGTGAGCTTGTGGCCGATCTGGAGCCGGCCTTCCTTGGCGAGCTTGCCCGCCCAGTTCGCGTACTCGGACAGGATCTGCTCGAAGTCGGCGGGCGTGAACTTGCTGTAGTCCGCGGTCACGTCGCCGCGCAGGATCAGGAGATACTTGGCCATCGGGGTTCCTTCTGGATCAGGAGTGTTGCGGGCGAGCCCACGGCTCGCCGTTCGCGATGGAGACGGACGACCCGAGCCCGGCACGACAAAGTTCCGAGATTCGCGCTCGGCCCCCGCGTCGACGGATCGAGGCGCCTACTTCGCGCGCTCGTAGTGATCCGCGATCACCTGCGCGACGCAGCACGTGAGCTTCTTCCCGCACGGCACGTGCAGGAACTCGTTCGGCCCGTGCGCGTTCGACCCCGGCCCGAGCAGCCCCGTGATCAGGAACTGCGCGTCGGGGAACTTCTCGCCGAGCATCCCCATGAACGGGATCGTGCCGCCCTCGCCCATGAAGCACGACGGCTTGCCGAAGAACGCCTCCGAAGCCGCGTCCATCGAGTCGCCGAGCCAGCCGGCGAGCTCAGGCGCGTTCCAGCCCGGCCCCGCGTGCTCGCCCTCGAACGTGACCTTCGCGCCGTACGGCGGATCCTTCTCGAGCACCTTCTTCAGCTTCTTCGCGGCCTTCTCGGCGTTCAGGCCGGGCGGGATGCGCACCGAGAGTTTCACCGCGGTGTGCGGGCGCAGCACGTTGCCCGCGCTCGAGATCGCCGGCATCCCGTCGACGCCGGTGACGGACAGCGTCGGGCGCCACGTGCGGTTGAGCACGAGCTCGACGAGATCCTTCGACATCGGCTTCGCGCCCTTGACGAACGGGAACTTCGCGAAGATGTCCTTGCCGAGCGTCTTCGCCGCGCGCTTCGCCTGCTGCTTGCGCTGCTTCGGCACGTCGACGTACAGATCCTTGATGCGGACCTTGCCGGTCTCCTCGTCGTCGATGCGCGAGAGGATCTCGCGCAGGATGCGGAACGAGGACGGCACGACGCCCGACGCGTCGCCGGAGTGCACGCCCTCGTCGAGGATCTGCACCTTCAGCGTGCCGCCGAGCAGGCCGCGCAGCGAAGTGGTCGTCCACAGCTGCTCGTAGTTGCCGCAACCGGAGTCGAGGCACACGACGAGGCTCGGGCTGCCGATGCGCGACTGCAGCGCGTCGATGTAGTGCGGCAGGTCGTAGCTGCCGGACTCCTCGCAGGCCTCGATCAGGATCACGAGCCGCGCGTGCTTCTTCTTCTGCTCCTTGAGCAGCTTGATCGCGGTCAGCGACGCGAACGCCGCGTAGCCGTCGTCGGCGCCGCCGCGGCCGTAGAGCTTGTCGCCCTCGCGCACCGGCTTCCACGGCCCGAGGTCCGAGCGCCAACCGGTCATCTCGGGCTGCTTGTCGAGGTGGCCGTACAGCAGCACGGTGTCGTCGCTGTCGCCGGGCAGCTCCATGTAGATGACCGGCGTGCGGTTCGGCAGCCGCACGACTTCGATCGACAGGCCGGGGATCTTCTGCGAGCGGCACCAGCCCTCGATCAGCGCGACCGCGCGGTCCATGTGGCCCGCTTCCTGCCACTTCGGGTCGTACGCGGGCGACTTGTTCGGGATCGCGATGTACTCGACGAGCGCGGGGACGATCGAGCTCTCCCACGCGACGTCGGAGTACGCCGCCGCGCTCTTCGGATCGAGCGCGCTCGCGCCGCGCGACTTCGACTTGGCTTCGGTACCGGCGGACTTGGACTTCGCTGCTGACTTGGCTTGCTTCATGTGGGCGACTCGAGGGCCCAAGAGACTAGCGCGTAGCTCGCGAAGTCGCAGCAACGCGGTGGCGCCCTTTACATGCGCCGCAGAACCGCGTCGCGCACGAGCTCGACCGCGAGATCGTCCATGCACGCATGGCGCGGCTGGTTGCAGTGCTTGAGACCGCACGGCGCGCACGGCGGCGGAACGCGCAGCACCTCGTGCGCGGCGGCGGGCCACGGACCGGTGCGCGCGGGATCGGCCGGACCGAACAGCGCGACGCAGCGACAACCTGCGGCCGCCGCGACGTGCATCGGGCCGGTGTCGCAGCCGACGTACAGGCGCGCGCGCCGCGCGAGCTCGACGTACTGGACCAGCGAGGTCGCGCCGACGAGGTCGTGCACGTTCGGCGCGCCGCGCAGCCGCTCGAGCGCCGCGCGCGCGAGCTCGCGGTCGGCCGCGCCGCCGGTCACGCACACGGGCGCGCGCGCGGCGAGCGCGAGCGCGAGCTCGGCGAAGCGCTCGGGGCGCCAGCGATTGGCCGGCTTGCTCGCGCCGACGTTGACGAGGATCGGCGGCGCGCCGCAGCGTGCAAGCTGTGCGTCCGCCCAGGCCGCCGCCTCGCTCGAGCGCGGCAGCGGATGCTCGAGCGGCGCGCGCGGCAGGCCGAGGTGCTCGAGCAGATCGGCGTACTGCTCGACCATGTGCCGCGCGGGTGCCCCGGCTGATGGGGCGGCCGGTCGCGCCGCGACGCGCTCGCGCGTCAGCAGCCACGACTGCTCCTTGCAGCGCGCGCGGTCGTAGCCGAGCACGCGCGGCGCGCGCGACCAGCGCGCGACCAGTGCGCTCTTGAAGATCCGCTGCGCGTCGATCGCGAGCTCGTAGCGCTCGGCGCGCAGCTCGCGCACGAGCGCGCGGAACGCGCCGGCGCCGCCGGCCTTGTTCCACACGTGCACGCGGTCCACCGCCGGGTTCGCGCGCACGAGCGGCTCGGCCAGCGGATGCACGGCCCAGCCGACGCGGATCGACGGATCGGCGCGCTTCAGCCCGGCCGCGACGACGAGCGCGTTCGCGACGTCGCCGATCGCGCCGAGGCGCACGACGAGCACCGAGCGCGGCAATGCACTCACGCCGTGCTCTCCGTCGGCGCCGCGACGAGCGCGCGCTCGGCCTCCGCGGCCGCGCGTCGACCCGCGGCGACGTCGACGCGCGCGAGCACGAGCCCGCCGAGCACGAAGAACACCGCGAGCGACAAGATCGCCAGCGCGTCGGGAACGCCCGCGCTCGTCGCCAGCGTCAGGAGCAGCGGACCGAGCACCGCGCCGAACTTCTCCGACAGCGAGAAGAACGCGAAGAACTCGGTCGACTTGTGGCGCGGCGTCATGCTCGCGAACAGCGAGCGCGAGAGCGCCTGGCAGCCGCCCTGGACGAGCGCGACGAGCATCGCGAGCACCCAGAAGTCGAACTCGCTGTCCATGCGGCTCGCGAACACGCACACGACGCCGTAGACGGCGAGCGCGAGGAAGAGCGCGCGCTTGGGCGTGATCCGCGCGGCCAGGCGCGCGAACAAGAGCGATGCCGGGAACCCGACGAGCTGCACCGCGAGCAGCGCGCGCATCATCGCGCCATCGCCGATCCCCTTCGCCGCGCCGAACGAGGTCGCGAAGCGGATGATGGTGTTGATGCCGTCGCTGTAGAGCAGGAACGCGAGCAGCATCAGGAACGCGTGCTTGTAGCCGCGCAGCGTGCGCACGGTCTCGCCCAGACGCGTGAAGGCGGTCGCGAACGCCCGCCCGGCCGGCCGCTCGTCGCGCTCGAGCGCGCGCACCGGCTCCGGCACGCGCCGGAACAGCGGCAGCGCGAAGATCGCCCACCACAGCGCGACCGAGACGAACGCGACGCTCACCGCGCTCGCGGCATCGAGCCCGAACCACGCGGGCTTCGCGAGCAGCGCGAGATTGCCGGCGAACAGCAAGCCGCCGCCGATGTAGCCGAGCGCGAAGCCGGCCGCCGAGACGCGGTCGAGCTCGTCGTTGCGCGCGACCGACGGCAGCAGCGAGTCGTAGAACACGATCGCCAGCGTGACCGCGACGCTGGCGATGCCGAAGGCCCCGAGCGCGAGCCCGACGTCGCCGCGGCCGGCGAACGCGAGCGCGAGCGTCGCGAGGATGCCGACCGCGGTCGCGGCGGCGAGGAAGCGCTTGCGCGCGCCGAGGAAATCGGCGAGCGCGCCGAGCAGCGGCGCGCACAGCGCCGCGACGAGCAGCGCGCCCGTCGTCGTCGCGCGGAACGCGAAGCTCGCGTCCTCGGGGCTGCGCTCGGCCGCGACTACGCGCTGGAACCAGACCGGGAAGACCGCGGTGACGACGGTCGTGTAGAACGCCGAGTTCGCCCAGTCGTACAGCGCCCAGGCGCGTTGCTCGGGCGTGCGGAGTCCGAGCGCGCGCAACATCGCGGCGCAGCGTACCCGCGCGCCGTCGTTCAGGCGATCTTCGTCTGCGGCGGCGGCGGCGCGTCGGCCGCTCGCAGCACGACGCGATTGCGCCCCGCGGCCTTCGCGTCGTACAGCGCGAGGTCGGCGAGCTTGACGAGCTCGTCCGGCCGGATCATCGATCCGCTCTTCTGCCCGACGCCGACGCTGATCGTGACCTGGCCGGAGAACGCCGGCGTGTTGATCACCTGGCTCGCGACCGCCAGGCGCAGGCGCTCGGCGAAGCGCGCCGCGCCCTGCCCGTCGGTGCCGCGGCACAGCACGAGGAACTCCTCGCCGCCGACGCGCGCGCACAGATCCTCCAGGCGCGTCGTGCGCGACAGCACCGCCGCGACCTCGCGCAGCACCTGGTCGCCCGCGTCGTGGCCGAGCTGGTCGTTGATGCGCTTGAAGTGGTCGATGTCGGCCATCACGACCGACAGCGGCAGCGAAGTCTTCTGACTGCGCTGCCACTCCTCGTGCAGGCGATCCATGCAGTTGCGCCGGTTCGCGAGCCCCGTCAGCACGTCGGTGTTCGCGGCGATCTCGAGGCGCCGCGACAGGATCGACAGCGTGTTCTTCTGGCGCTCGACTTCCTTCGTCTTCTGCTCGAGCTCGCGCCGCTGCAGCACCGAGCGCTGCCCGGCGCGCACGCGCGCGAGCAGGATGCGCGGGTTGAACGGCTTCGTCACGTAGTCGTCGACGCCGGCTTCGAAGGCCTCGACGACGCGGTCGTCGCCGTCGCGACCGGTGAGCAGCACCATGTAGATGCGCCGGCCGGCTTCGAACGCGTGCAGTTGCTTGCACAGCTCGATGCCGTCCATCACCGGCATCATCCAGTCGGCGACGACGATCTGCGGCGAGTGCTCGACGGCCGCGCGCAGCGCTTCCTCGCCGTTCGTGGCGGTGAGCACCGTGAATCCGGCGTGCTGCAGGTGGTGCACGAGCAGGCGCAGCGAGACCGGATCGTCGTCGACCGCGAGCACGCGCAGGCGATCCGAAGCCTCGGACTGCCCCGGTTGCGCGACGCGCGCCGCGACGACGCCGTGCTGCGGACCACCGCGCGTCGCGTCGTCGGCGCCGGGCAGGTGCGCGTGCAACACCCCGGCATCGAGGTGCGCGACGCCGCGCGCCGGCACGCCGAGGATCTCGCCCCACTCGACCCACTCGCTCGCGACGCGGTTGACGAGTTCGGCGCGCTGCTGCGGCGAGAGCTCGTGCGAGAACTGCGTCGCCGCGATCGTCGCGAGCCACGCCTCGGGCGGGCGATCGCCGCCGACGCAGTACTCGGCGATCGCCTCGGAGCAGCGCAGGATCGCGATCAGATCGCGCGCTTCGGCGTCGCTGATCTCGTTGAGGTTTCGCACGCTCTGCCAGTGGCCGGCCGCCTGCGCGAAGACCTCGGGCAGCCCCCACTCGGTGAACAGCTCGACCGCGACCTGCTGGTGGTCGATCTGGAACGCCTCGGTCTCCGCGCGCATCAGCGCGTGCGCGGCGCGGCCGCGCG
>SCVU01000647.1 GCA_004296785.1 Planctomycetota bacterium | reverse complement strand
TACGCTTTGAACACGTTCGGCTCGAGCGTCGAGCCCGACTTGCTCGCGACGACGAACAGCGTGCGCGCCGGATCGAGCTCGGCATCGAGCGCGGCCACCTGCGCCGGATCGGTCGAGTCGAGCACGAGGAACTCGGGCGCGCCGCTCAGGCGGCCGAACACCTTGCGGAAGACCTCGGGCGCGAGGCTCGAGCCGCCCATGCCGAGCAGCACGACGTGCGCGACGCCGGCCGCGCGCACCCACTGCGCGAGCTCGGCGTAGCGCGCGGCGTCCGCGGACTGGCGCTCGACGATGTCGAGCCAGCCGAGCCAGCGCGCCTCGTCGCCGCCGGTCCACAGCCCGGCGTCGCGCGCGAACAGCCGCTGCACCTTCGCGCCGGCCTTCCAATCCGCGAGCGCCGCATCGACGGCCTGCGCGAGCTCGGCCGGCAGCTTCGCCGCGATCCGCGCGTCGACCTCACCCTTCGCCGCGACCGCGCCGAGCAACTTGTGGAACGCGTCCTCGAACAGCTTGATCCCATCCGCGAGCAGCTTGTCGGTCACCGCGTCGAGCGAGATGCCGAGGCCCGCGAGCGTCGACAGGTCCATCTTCGCGCGATCGAGCCCCTGCTCGAGGGTCGCCGCGACGTTGCCGTGGTCGCGGAACGCGTCGTAGGTCGCCGGCGGGATCGTGTTCACCGTCTCGGCGCCCACCAGCTCCTCGACGTACACGACGTCGCGATAGCGCGCGTCCTTCGTGCCCGTGCTCGCCCACAACAGCCGCTGCGGCTGCGCGCCCTTCGACGCGAGCGCCTTCCAACGCGCGTCGCCGCAGATGCGCTTGTAGAGCTGGTACGCGAGCTTCGCGTTCGCGATCGCCGCGCGGCCGCGCAACCCTTCGATGTGCGCCTTGGCCTCGCCGCTGTTCTCGGTGCTGCTGGCGTTCTTGGCGAGCGCGTCGAGCTGCGCGTCGATCGCCGAGTCGATGCGCGAGACGAAGAAGCTCGCGACGCTCGCGACCTTCGCGAGCTCCTTGCCCGCCTTCGCGCGCTCCTCGAGCCCTTCGATGTAGGCGATCGCCACCCGCTCGTACGCGGTGTTCGAGAACAAGAGCGTCACGTTGACGTTGATGCCGTCCGCGATCAGCGCGCGGATCGCCGGCACGCCCTCGCTCGTGCCGGGCACCTTGATCATCAGGTTCGGCCGCGCGACCGACTTCCACAGCCGCCGCGCCTCGGCGAGCGTCGCCGCGGTGTCGCGCGCGAGCAGCGGCGAGACCTCGAGGCTGACGTAGCCGTCGAGCGCCTTCGTCCTGTCGTACACCGGGCGCAGGACGTCGGCCGCACGCTGGATGTCGGCGATCGCGATCTCCTCGTACACGCCCTTCGTGTCGGTCGCGCAGCGCGCGCCGGCCGCTTTCAGCGCGGGCGCGTAGTCGTCGCTGCCGGCGATCGCCTTCTCGAAGATCGCGGGGTTCGACGTCATGCCGCGCAGGTCGTCCTGCGCGAGGAGCTTCGCGAGCTCGCCCGAGTCCATCAGGCTCTTCTTGATGTAGTCGAGCCAGATCGACTGGCCCTGCTGGGCGAGGCGGGCGAGCGGATTGAGCTTGGCGGTGGTCGACGTCGGGGTGGTCATGAGTGGCTCGTTGCGCGTCCGCGGAGTCTCGCGCGCACGAGCGGCCCATTCCAGGGCGTTCGACGCGGCCTATCGACCGGAAAGTGGGGAAACCTCCGCGGGGACGCCGGAGGGCGCGATCAGCGTCGCGCCGACGGAGATGCCGACGCCGCGCCAGTGGCAAGCCGCCCAGGCCGAACGCGCCTCCACGTGTTGCACCGTCCACGGTGCGGTTCGCGGGCGCTGTTGCGGCAAGCGCAGCTCCTGACCGACCCAGAGTCCGTCGTCCGATCCGACGTCGAGCTCGACCCAATCGATTCTCGGCCCCGGGTGCACGGACGACGGCGGCGCGCCGACCGCGGTCACACGCGCGAACAGCGGGGCGCTGCGGATGCGCGAGCTCCACGGCTCGGGCAGCAGGGGTGCGACCGCTGCTCTCGGCGCGTGATCATCGACGTGGACGTAGACGGTTTCGACGTCGCTCCAGCCGCGCTCGTTCAGCGCGTTGACGAGCTCGCGGCCGCCGAAGCGCGCGAGGCAGCGACGTCCATCGACGAGGCACAGCGTGAAGCTCTCGTCGATCGGGTGGTGGTTCCCGTTCTTCAGATCGGTCGCGAGCTCGGCGCCGTTGCGGTGGTGCACGTTCCACGACCACTTGCCGGAGTACCGGTGCGGCGCCGGGCCGACGACGCCCGGGGGAGCCCACTGATCGCAGCGCGTGATCGCGTCGGGCGTGAGCTCGAACGACTGCGCACTCGCATCGCCCGGATGCGCGCGGTAGGTGCCGAGCCAGTCCGCGACGACGTCCGCGCGACTCGACGGCAGTGCGCGCGGCGCGGTCGGCGCGTGGTTCGCGCTCGCGGCGAGCGCGAACCACGCGACGAACCCGATCCCACTCGCCCACATGCGCCCCACCCTACCCGGCGTCGTGCAGCTGGCAACCGCGACTCGGACGGCCCCGGAAGCGATCGCTAGCATTTCGCGCGCTCCGCGATGTCCGCCGAATCAAGGGATCCCGGCCGCCACGGCGTCGTGCCGTTCACTTGGGCTTGCCACCGCTGCGCGCGCTGCTGCACGGCGGGTTCGGGGTACGTGTGGCTCGCCGACGGCGAGATCGAGCGCATGGCGGCGGCGCTCGGCATGGATGTCCGCGCATTCGAGTCGCTCCACGTCCGCGAGGTCGCCGATCCGGCGACCGGCGCGCGCCGCCGCTCGCTGCGCGAAGCGGGCTCCGGCGAAGGCGGCCGTTGCGCGCTGCTCGTCGGCGCGAACGAATGCGCGGTCTACGCCGCGCGCCCTGCGCACTGCAAGGCGTTCCCCTACTGGCCGAGCGTGCTCGAGAACGAGCACGCGTTCGAAACGGCGCGCTCGATCTGCCCCGGCATCGCGGTCCTCGTGTCCGAAGAGCTACGCGAGCGCGCGTTCGCTGCGCTTCGCGCGCTGTATGCACGTCTGCCGTCGCGCGAGCCCCCGACGACCTGCTGCGCCGATGCCATGCCCGACGTGCTCCATGCGACGGGGCTCGAAGCCGACCACGCGAGCGCCTGCGCGAGCGACGCACACTGCCGCTACGGCGACGCGCGTCCACTGGGGTGCCGCATGGCTCACGCCGCGAGCGCCGATGCCGAGCGCGCGCTCGCGGAACTGCGCACGCTCGAGCGCGAACTCGACTACCCTCCCGCCTACGGCAGGCTCGACGATCTGCTGCGCGCGCGGCCGCGCGCGTGACGGAGCCGACTTCTACGGCAGCAGATTCGTGCGCACGAGATTGCTGGCTCGCGCGAGCCCGAGCAGCGGATCGAGCACGAACGCGTGGCTGTACACGACCACGCCGATCGCTCCCGCGTTCAGCGGAATCGGCGCGTTCGATTCGAACATCAGGCTCTTGGTCGGAAAGCTCGAAGGCGGGGTGAACGCGCCGAGCCGCAGCGTCGGCGCGAGCACCGGATCGCCCGGATTCAGCAGCCAGCCCGCGCCGTACAGCGGGAACCCCATGCCGGGCAGCGGGCTCATCAGCGAGCTCGCCGCGATCGCCACGTTGCCGGCCGGCGCGATCGCGCGCACCGTGTAGGCGAGCATGCGCGAGCTCACGCTGAGCGGCAGATTCACTCCGGCCAGCCCGAGATCCTGCGGCGCCCCGGCGCCCACCTGCCCCGTGCGGATCGCGAGGATCGGCTCGACGAACTGCAGCCCGGCCGCTAGCGCGTAGTTGTACGGGTCGGGCATCTGACCGCCGAGGCTCTGTGCCTGCATCCCTCCGTACGGACTGAGTCCGTTCGCGAGCACATCGGCACCCTGCTCGTCGTCGCTGTAGACGCCGACCCACGTGCAATCGGGCGGGCCGCACGGGCTGGGCGTCGACGCGCACGGCGGCTGCGTGATCACGAGCGCGTAGTCCATCGTTCCGTCCGCGAGGATCTGGATCGGTTGCAGGGGCTGAATCGTGATCAACGCGGCGGCGTTCGTGCACGCCGTGCCGGGCACCTTGATCCCATTCGGCAGCGCGACGGTGTAGAGCGGATTGGCGAGGTCGGGCTCCAACGCGCCGGGATTCGACACCGACGGGATCGCCGGCGTGAGCAGCACGTCGAATCCGTTCGACGCCGTCGCGGGGTTGCGGTCGAACACGTGGAACTCGATGCCGCTCAAGTGCAGGGAACCGGTCGGGTGACGCAGGACTTCGCGCGGGAAGACCTTCCATACGTAGTCGCCGACGGGCTGCGGCGTCGGCAGGATGACGACCTTGTCCTCGCCGTTGTGCAGGCGCAGCGGGTTGCGCTCGTTGCCTTGAGCGGCGACGCGTGAGGCGAGCGCGAGCGTGACGAGCCCGGCACAGCGAACGTGATGCTTCATATCCACCACCTTGATCCGTTCGCGCGCGGCGCAACGCGGATAACGGCCGGTTCTTGCGCGCGGTTGCGCGGGCGACCGCACGCACGGCGGAAACCGCTTCCTCGCGCTCCGTGCTCGCCGCCCGTTTCCAGGGCGCGGCATTGCGCCCGGCCGCAGCGCGCGAAACGATGAGAGGACGTCATGAACGGCCTGTCGCTCGACGCAGGCGTGGGTGAGCCCCCCCGACCCACGACTCCGGAAGCGCCACGCGCGACGACTCCCGCGACGGGCGAGGACTTGTCGAGCTGGCGCGACTCCGCGCGTGGGCTCGTCGGCTGGCTGATCGTCGGCTTCGCGCTGCGCCTGTTGTTCCTGCCGACCGCGCTGCACCCCGATCTCCTGTCGGTGTACGACCGCGTGCGGTTGATGCACACCGGGCAGTTCGAGCTGTCCGACTACA
>SCVU01000646.1 GCA_004296785.1 Planctomycetota bacterium | reverse complement strand
CCTGGAAGCTCGCGGCGGAGATGAACGACTCCGACGACAGCGACGCCTTCGTGACGCCGAGCAGCAGCGTCTGACCGGTCGCGGCCTTCTTGCGCTCCTTGCGCAGGCGCTCGTTCTCGCGGCGGAAGCGGAACTTGTCCACCACCGCGCCGGGCAGGAACTCGCTGTCGCCCGGATCGGAGACCTGCACCTTGCGCATCATCTGACCGAGCACGATCTCGATGTGCTTGTCGTCGATCTGCACGCCCTGCGAGCGGTAGACGCTCTGGATCTCGCGCAGCAGGTACTCCTGCACGGCCTCTTCGCCGGTGATGCGCAGGATGTCGTGCGGCACGAGCGGACCGTCGACGAGCGGCGAACCAGCGCGCACCTCGTCGCCCTTGTGGACGCGCAAGTGCTTGCCCTGCGGCACCGAGTGCTCCTGCTCCTGGATCACCTCGCCCTTGGGACCGGTCGCGCGCACGATGATCGTGCGCTTGCCGCGCTTCTTCTCGCCGAGCTCGACGAAGCCGTCGATCTCCGAGATCACCGCGGGGTCCTTCGGCTTGCGCGCCTCGAACAGCTCGGTCACGCGCGGCAGACCGCCCGTGATGTCCTGCGTGCCGCCGACCTCGCGCGACGTCTTGGCGAGCAGCGCGCCCGCCTTGATGTGCGCGCGGTCCTCGACCTCGATGTACGCGCGTTCCGGGATCGGGTAGACCGCGACGACGTGGCCGCGATCGTCCTCGACGATCATCTGCGGGTGCAGGTCGCCCTTGTGCTCGATGACCTGCTTGCGCAAGGTGCCGCGGCCCGAGTCGCGCTCGACCTTCAGCGTCTTGCCTTCGATCAGGTCCTCGTAGCGCACGCGGCCGCTGGACTCGGCGAGGATCGGCACGTGGTGCGGGTCCCACTTGCACATGCTCGTCGTGGCCTTGACGGCCTGCTCGTGCGTGACGAAGAGCTCCGAACCCATCGGCACGACGTAGCGATCGAGCTCGCGGCCCTTGTCGTCGACCAGCTGGATCTCGCCGTTTCGATTGAGCACGACGCGCTGGCCGTGCTCGTTCGTGACGACGCTCAGGTTGACGAAGATCGCGCGACCGTCGCGGCGCGCCTTCACTTCGCTCTCTTCGACCGAGCGGCTGGCCGTGCCGCCGATGTGGAACGTCCGCATCGTCAGCTGCGTGCCCGGCTCGCCGATCGACTGCGCGGCGATGATGCCGACCGCCAGACCGCGCTCGGCCATCGTGCCGCGCGAGAGGTCCATGCCGTAGCAGCGCGCGCACACGCCGAAGCCGGCCTCGCACGAGAGCGGGCTGCGCACGCGCACGCGTTCGTAGCCGAGCTGCTCGAGGCGCTGCGCCGCGTCCTCGGTCATCATCTCGCGCTCGCGCACGACGACCTCGTCGTTGATCGGGTCGATGATCGTCTGGCACACGACGCGGCCGCGCACGGCCTGCGCCAGCGTCACGACGACCTTCTCGCCCTTGTAGACGGCCGACTTGAACATGCCGTTGGGCGTGTTGCAGTCGTCCATCGTCACGACGACGTTCTGCGCGACGTCGGTCAGCTTGCGCGTCAGGTAGCCGGCGTCGGCGGTCTTGAGCGCCGTGTCGGCCAGACCCTTGCGCGCGCCGTGCGTCGACGAGAAGTACTCGAGGACGCGCAGGCCTTCGCGGAAGTTCGCCT
>SCVU01000645.1 GCA_004296785.1 Planctomycetota bacterium | reverse complement strand
CGCGAGCGCCGTGCCGATTCCGAGCACGCCGCCCGCGACCGAGATCGCGAGCGATTCCGACAGCATCAGCCCGAACGCGACGCCGTCGGTGAAGCCGAGCGCCTTCATGATCCCGATGTCGCGCGTGCGTTCGCGCGACGCCATCAGCATCGTGTTGAGCGCGGCGATCACGATCGCGAAGCTGACCGCGCCGCCGATCGCGGCCATCAGCGCCGGGATGTTGCCGACCATCGAGACGAACTGGCGGTTGAACTCGCTCTCCGGCTGCGTCTTCGTCTTCTGCGGGCCGTTCTCGTAGAGCCGGTCGATGTCCTCGATCACGCGCGTCTGGTCGACGCCGTCCGCCGTGCGCGCGACGTAGAGCATGCAGCCGGGCCAGTACATCGTCTCGCCGGCCTCGCCCGCGCGCTCGAGGTACTCGTAGTCGAAGAACATCGAGCGGTTGTCGACCGGCATGCGCGCCTCGTAGACGCCGGCGCAGTAGAACTGCCACGCGCCGCCGTCGGTGCGCGGGTAGGTGTTGCCGAGCAGCCGGATCGTCGTGCCCGGCTTCCACTCCGGGTACGTCGCGGCGAGCTCGGTGCCGATCAGGCACGCGTCGCGGCGCGCGAGGAATTCGTCCATCGAACCGGCGACGAGCTTCATCTCCGGATACACGTCGAACAGCACGTGCTTGTCGACGGCCCACTGCGCGAACAGGTCGGCGGGATCCTTGTAGTAGCCGCCGAACCACTGCCACTTGAGCAGCGCTTCGACGCCGGGAACCTCCGCGATGCGGGCCTGGTAGCTGGTGGGGAGCTGCACCCACAGGCTGACGTCGGAGCCGACGACGATGCGATTGCCCGCGGCGCCGCGCACGCCGGCCTCGAGGCTGTTGACGAGCGCGCGCAGCGCGGTGATCAGGAACAGCGCGATGCCGAGCGAGCCGATCGTCAGCAGCGACCGCATCCAGTGGCGGCGCAGGTTGTGCCAGAGCAGGCTGAACGGCATCGCGAGTGATCCGAGCAGGCGTCGACTAGACGCGGCGCAGCGCCTCGGTCGGGCGCATGCGGCTCGCGCGCCAGGCCGGCCACAATCCGCCGAGCACGCCGAGCAGCAGCGCGAACAGCACGGCGGGCACGAGCACGTCGGAAGTGATGCGGAACGCGAACGCGACCTCCGTGAACGTCTGGAAGTTCGTCGTGCCCGTTCTCACGCCGTTCAGCGGCAGCGCCATCAGACATCCGACCGCGCCGCCGAGCAGGCCGAGCAGCATCGACTCCAGCAGGAACGCGACGAAAATCGACCACGGGCGGAAGCCGATCGAGAGCAGCACGCCGATCTCGTGGGTGCGTGCGGAGATCGCCGAGAGCATCGAGTTGATGCCGGTGAACACCGCCGCAATGCCCATCACGAAACCGAGGAAGCCGCCGAGCCCGACGAGGATCCCCGACAGCGCGATCGTCTGCGTCGTCAGATACTGCCGCTCGGTCTGCACCTTGGCCGGCGAGACCTTGTCGCTCTCCAGTCGCTCGCTCAGGGCCTTCACGTCGGCGTCCGCGCCCGCGGCAAGCTGCGCGATCACGCGGCTGCAGCCGTCGCGCTGCAGCGCTTCGGTCATCCGGTCGAGGTCGCCCCACATCTCGGATGCGAACGGACCGTCGCTCTCGAAGTGCCCGACGACGCGGAACGGCGTCAGGTTCAGCACGACCACGTCGCCGACCTTGGAGCTCGGGATGCGCTGCGCGAGCGAAGTTCCGACGATGACTTCGTCGGTGCCCGGCGTGAAGCGCTTGCCCTCGACGATGCGGAGCTGGTCGCCGCGGATCGCGAACGAGAAGTCCTGCACGCCGCGCACGGGGACGTTGGTCTCGCCGCCGTCGTGCTTGCGCATGCGCACCGCGACATAGAGCTCGCCGCTGGCGAGCGGTTGACCCTGCGCGTCGCGCGCGATCTCCGGCGCGCCCTTGATCAGCGTCTCGGCGTGCTCGCGCGTGAAGCCGCTCTCGCCTTCCGAACTCGCGCCCGGGCGCAGGAACACCGCGACGTCGTCGCGGCCGGTCTCGCTGAACAAGCGTTCGAAGCCCTGCTGCAGCGCCAGCACGCCGGCCAGCACCGCGACGGTCGCGCCGATGCCGATCACGGTCAGCAACGTCGAGGAGCGGCGCACGAACAGACTGCGCAGGTTGTACTCGAGGGGGACGACGGCCATGGCTACGCCTCCTGCCTCAGCGCCTCGACCGGGCGCAGTCGGCCGGCCTGCCAGGCCGGGAGGATGCCGGCGATCAGGCCGACGCCGAGCGCGAGCGCGGCGCCGACGGCGATCGTCTCGGGCGTCGCGCGGTAGCCGGGGAACAGCCGTGCGATCGCCTCCGCGACGACGGGCGCGCTGCCGACGAACAGCGCGAGCCCGAGCGCGCCCGCGAGGCCGCACACGAGCAGCGACTCACCGAGCAAGAGGCCGAAGGCCGTCGAGTCGCGGAACCCGATCGCCTTCATGATGCCGAAGTCGCGCGTGCGCTCGCGGCCGGCCATCAACATCGTGTTGAGCGCGGCGAGCAGGATCGCGAACGCGACGCCGCCGCCGATCGAGCGCAGGAACGTCGGGATGTTGCCCATCATGCTGACGAATTGGCGGTTGAACTCAGCCTCGGTGGTCGTCTGCACGCGTTGCGGTCCGTTCTCGTACAGCTCGTCGATCGCGGCCATCACTGCGGTCGCGTCCGTGCCCGGCGCGATGCGCGCGACGTACACGCCGACGCCCTGCTGGCCGAGCGCCTCGCCCGACTCGAGCGCCTTGCGCAGGTAGTCGTGGTGGAACAGGAACATCGACTTGTCGAAGCTCGGGTTGTCGGCGTCGTAGATCGCGGCCACGCGCATCGTCCAAGGCGACTTGTCCGGGCGCGGGAAGATCGTCCCCTCGAGCTCGACGATGTCACCGATCTTCCAATCGAAGCGCCGCGCAGTCACCACGCCGACCAGGCATGCGAGCGGATCCGAGACGAATGCGTCGTAGGAGCCCTCGACGAGCTTCATCTCCGGCCACATCGTCTGCACCTTCTCGGCATCGACTCCGAACTGCGCGAAGAAGTTCGATGGCTTGATGTACGTGCCCTGGAACCACTGGAACTTGCAGGTTTCCTCGACTCCCGGCACCGCGGCGATGCGCGACTGGTAGGAAAGCGGCAGGTCGACGAACAAGCTGACCGCCGACTGCACCCACAGGCGATTGTTGGCCGAGGCCTCGATGCCGGCGTTCAGCGCGACGATCATCGTGCGCAGGAAGCAGACCAGGAACACCGCGACGACGATCGACGCCATCGTCAGTCCCGTGCGCAGCCAGTGGCGGCGCAGGTTGTGCCAGATCAGTGCGATCGGCATCAGCTCCGCGCTCCCGCCGCCTCCAGCGGTCGGTTGTGTTCGATGCTCCCCAGGCGCCCCTTGTCGAGGTGGACGATCGAGCGCGCGTGCGCCGCGGCGACCGGGTCGTGCGTGACCATCAGGATCGTCTTCTTGAACTCCTGGTTCAGCCGCCCGAGCAGGTCGAGCACCTGACCCGCGCTGCCGCGGTCGAGGTCGCCCGTCGGCTCGTCGGCCAGGATGATCTTCGGGTCGGTGGCGATCGCGCGCGCGATCGCGACGCGTTGCTCCTGACCGCCGGACAGCTGCTTCGGCAGGTGGTGCGCGCGATCGGCGAGCCCGACGAGCTCGAGCGACCGCAGCGCCTGTTCGCGCCGCTGCTTCGCCGACAGCGGCGTCAGCAACAGCGGCAGCTCGACGTTCTTCACTGCGGTCAGCACCGGCAGCAGATTGAAGCCCTGGAACACGAAGCCGATCGTCTCGGCGCGCCACGACGCGAGCGCGCTGCCGTCGAGCGAGCTCAGCACTTCGCCGGCGACCTCGAGCTCGCCGCCGTCGGAGTGGTCGAGCCCGCCGATCAGGTTGAGCAGCGTCGTCTTGCCCGAGCCCGACGGCCCCATCAGCGCGTAGTAACCGCCCTCGGCCATCTCGAGGTCGAGCTTGTCGAGCACGGTCAGCGTCTCGCCGCCGCGCTGGTACGTCTTGGTGAGTCCGCGGACGCGAATGATCGGTTGAGGCATGTCGGTCGGGAGTTGAGGTTCGGTCGTTCGTCCGTCGTCGGTCGCGGCGGCGCGCGGTCGCGCGCCCCGGTCACGACCCGTTCTTGCGCTGCACGCGGTCGCCGTTCTTCAGCGACGTCGCCGGGTTCTGCACGATGTCCTCGCCGCCGACGAGACCGCTCTCGACGACGACGCGGCCGCTCTTGCGCTCGCCAAGGCCGAGCGCGACGAAGCGCAGCACGTCGCGCTCGAGCGCGAACACGCCGGTCTTGCCGTCCTGCTGCACGAGGCAGGTCTCGGAGATCAGGATGCGCGGCTGCGCCGGTTGCGACGCTTCGCTCGGCTGCGCCTGGCCTGCTTGCGTCGGTTGGGCGCCGAGGAACACGACGCGCACGCCGAGCTCCGGCCGCAGGAACTCGTCGGGCGCGTCGAACTGCACGCGCACTTCGACCGTGCCCTTCGAGCGATTCGCGGTCGGCCAGATGCGCGAGACGACGCCCGTGTACGGCCGGTCCGGATACGCGTCGAGGAAGATCTTCGCCGGCCGGCCCGCGACGACCGTCGGCAGCGTCGTCTCCGGCACTTCGGCCTGCGCTTCGAGCGACGCGAAGTCGACCATCGTGACGACCGAGCCGCGCGCGTTCGATCCGCCCTGCACGTTCGGCGACACGACCTCGCCGACCTCGGCGTCCTTCAGCACGACGATGCCGTCGAACGGCGCGCGCACCTCGGTCTTCGACAGCGTGGCCTTCGCGAGATCGCGTGCGGCGGCGAGCACCGGCACCTGCGCTTCGGCGGTGCGCACCGCGGCTTCCATGCGCTCGACCTGCGCGTGACCGGTCGCGAGCGCGGCTTCGGCCGCTTCCTTGCGCGTCGCCGCGGCGCGCATGCGCGCCTCGGTGCCGGACAGATTCGCGCGCGCCTCGTCGACGCGGCGTGCGTCGCTGACGCCTTGCTCGGCGAGCTTGCCGAAGCGCTCGATCTCCTGGCGGTACCAGTCGCGCATCGGGCGCTCGACCTGCACGGAGGCCTCGGCCGACTCGACCTCTTTCTGCAGGCGCGGCAGGTCCGAGCGCGCCGCCTGCGCGTCGGCATTCGCTTGCGCGACCGTTTGAGTCGTCGCCGCGAGCGCGGCCTCGGCCTGGCGCAGCGCGGCTTCGAGCTCCTCCGAATAGAGCTTGGCGACGATCTCGCCCTGCTTGACCGCCGAGCCCTCGGTGACGTTGAGCTCGACGATGCGCCCCGGCGTGTCGGCCGACAGCGCGGCGCGGCGCGACGCGACGATGTAGCCGTTGGCGGACGTGCCGGAGATCGCGCTCGCCGCAGCGGCCGAGCTCTTCTCGACGCGCACGACGTCGACGACGGGCAGCCGCCACGCGTCGAGCTTCGCCATCAGCGGCGCGCGGAACATCCACAGCGCGACGGCGACGAGCAGCAGCAGCAGCCAGGGCACGAAGCGGCCGAATCCGGAGCCGTTGGAGCGGCGGCGCGGCGCGCGATCGATCTTCAGGGACGCGAGGTCGGGGGGGCTTCCGGTGGCCATCGCTGTGCGGTGACGGGCGAAATCGGGCACCCAGATTAGTCCACCGGAGGAAGCGCGGCCACCGCGCAGCTAATCTGTCCGCCCATGAAGCACTCTTGGCGCTCGATCGTCGTTTCCCTCGCGCTTCTGTGCGTCGCCGCGTGCAGCGGCCCCGCGCCGCTGCCCGGTCAACCGGGCTTCCACGCCGATCTCGTCGGAACGCACCGCGAGATCGACACGCAGTCGAAGGTCGCGCAGCGCTACTTCGACCAAGGGCTGACCTTGACGTTCGGTTTCAGCCACGACGAGGCGATCCGCTGCTTCCGCGCGGCGGCCGAGGCCGATCCGACCGCGCCGCTGCCGTGGTGGGGGATCGCGCTGTGCCTCGGCCCGCACATCAACAACCCGGCGATGAGCGAGCAGAACTCGCGCGACGCGCGCGCGGCGTGGGAGAAGGCCGATGCGCTGGCGCGCGCGCGCGCCGACGGCTGCGCGGGCGAGGAACTCGAAACGGCGCTCATCGCGGCGCTCGGTGCGCGCTACGCGGCCGAGCCGCCCGCGGATCGGCGGCCGCTCGACGAGGCGTACGCGGCCGCGATGGAAAAGCTCTTCGTCGCGCATCGCCGCGACGCCGACATCGGCGTGCTGTTCGCCGAGTCGCTGATGGATCTGCAGCCGTGGGACCTGTGGACGCGCGCCGGCCAGCCGAAGGGCCGCGCGAAGGACATCGTGTCCGTGCTCGACGAAGTGCTGTCGTTCGCGCCGCGCCATCCGGGCGCGCTGCACCTGCTCGTGCATGCGATGGAGGCGTCGTCGCATCCGGAGCACGCGCTGTTCGCCGCCGATCGGCTGCGCGACCTCGTGCCGGGCATCGGCCACCTCGTGCACATGCCGGCGCACATCGACGCGCGCCTGGGCCGTTGGGCCGAGGCCTCGGCGTGCAACGAGCGCGCGATCGTCGCCGACCGCAAGTTGCTCGAGCGCTTCCCGGTCGCGGGTTTCACGCGCATCTACTTCGCGCACAACCACCACTTCCTGATGTGGAGCGAGATGATGCGCGGGCGCAGCAAGGTCGCGCTCGAGCAGGCGCGGGAGACCGCCGACTCGTTCCCCGGCGGGCTGCGCGAGAGCCTGGCGGACTTCGTCGACGGCGTGCTGCCCGCGGAGATGCACGTCAACGTGCGCTTCGGGCGCTGGAACGACGTGCTCGCGGCGCCGGCGTTCCCCGATCCGTTCCCGATCGCGAACACGCTGCGCCACTACGCGCGCGGGATCGCGCTCGTCGCGCTCGGCCGGCTCGACGACGCGCGCGCCGAGCAGCGCGAGTTCGAGGCGTGGGCCGCGCGCGTGCCGGAGAAGCGGCAAGTCGGGAACAGCAAGTCGGCCGACGTGATCGCGCTCGCGCGCGGGATGCTCGCGGGCGAGCTCGCGATCCGCGCGGGCCAGCTCTCGAACGACGCGAAGCTGCTTGCGGAAGGTCTCGCGAGCCTGCGCTCGGCCGCGGCGATCGAGGACACGCTGCAGTACGACGAGCCGCCGGATTGGCTGATGCCGGTGCGACACGCGCTCGGCGCGGCGCTGCTCGAGGAGAAGCAGTGGGGCGAGGCCGTCGAAGTGTTCCGCGCGGATCTCGAGCGCAACCCGGAGAACGGCTGGGCGCTGTTCGGGCTCGCGCGCGCGCTGCGCGAGAGCGGCGACGCGGCCGGCGCGTTCAGCGCGCAGACGCGCTTCGAGAAGGCTTGGAAGGACGCCGACGTGAAGCTCACGTCGAGCTGCTTCTGCCAGCCGGGGCGCTAGAGGAGCACGGATCGGATGTACTGAGCCCGCCTCGATTCCGCCGACTTGGACGTTTGGAGCCCGCCTCGACTTCGGTGAGTTCGCGGATGCGAACTCACCGAAGTCGAGGCGGGCTCCAAACGTCCAAGTCGGCGGAATCGAGGCGGGCTCAGTACATCCGATCGACGAACCAATACAGCCCGGCGAACAGCACCGCCCACGACAGCCAGCGGTCGAGCGGCGCGGGCGCTAGGCTCGCGCCGGGCGCGCTCGCCGAGCTCGCCGCGCGCGAGTGTGCGCGCACGCGTCGCACGGCCTCGAACACACCGAGCAGCGCCGCGACCACCGCGATCTGACCGAGCTCGACGCCGAGGTTGAAGCCGATGAGCACGCGCAGCTTCTGCGGCTCGTCGAGCAACAGCTCGGACAGCAGCCCGGCGAAGCCGAGCCCGTGGATGAGTCCGAAGCCGAGTGCTTCGGTCCACGGTGCGCGCGGGCGCCTCCACCACAGGTTCAGCGCCGCGACGTACGCGATCGACAGCGCGATCGCCGGCTCGACCCACGAGCTCGGCACGCGCAGCACGTCGAGCGCGGCGAGCGCGAGCGTGATCGAGTGCGCGAGCGTGAACGCGGTGATCGTCCACAAGAGCGCGCGCACGCCGCGCGACGCGACGAGCAGCGCCAGCAGGAAACACAGGTGGTCCCAGCCGGTGAGGATGTGCAGCACGCCCTCGACCAGCGAATGGGCGAGCATGTTCGGGCGCGCCTCGAGGTCGAGCTCGGCCGCGAGGCGCGCGTCGTAGAACGCGGCGGTGTCGTTCTCCGCGTTGAACTTCCACGGCGTCGGCGGCTCGCCCTCCCACGCGACCTCGCAGAAGTCCATGTGCGCGGGATTCGTCTCGTAGAACAGGCGGAACTCGATGCGCAGCCCCTCGATCACGCGCGCGGACGGGTACTCGAGCTCGAGCTCGATCCACTGCACGTCGCTCGCGCCGGCGCGCGCGGCGGCGTTCGACTCGGCGAGCGAGACGAGGCTGCCGGTCAGCGCCGCGGGCGCGGTCTCGCGCTCGTCGCACCAGCGCACCGAGTAGTGGGCGGCGACGTAGTCGCGCACGGCGTTCCAGCCGGCTTCGAGCTCGGCCGCGTCGAGCCGCCGATCGCCGTCGCGGTCGATCGGCACGGCTTCGCACAGCGTCGCCGCCTCGCACACGATCTCGACTAGCGCGCGGTCGCGCTGCGGCGGCACGCGCACGCGGCTCGAGCTGATCGAGTTCGGATGCGCCGCGAGCGCGACGAGCGCAACGAGAGGCGCAACGAGCAGTGCGGCGAGCATCGGCGGGGGGGCCTCGGTCGCGCGAGCGTACGCGATCGCGCCTTCATCGGATGTGCGAAGTTGCTAACGTACCGCCCCGTGCAAGAACTCCTCACCACCGAGAACCTCGTCGCGCTGCTGACCCTGGCCGCGCTCGAGATCGTGCTCGGCATCGACAACGTCGTCTTCATCTCGATCCTCTCGGGCAAGCTCCCCAAGGAGCAGCAGGGCAAGGCGCGCAAGATCGGCCTGTTCCTCGCGATGTTCGTGCGCATCCTGCTGTTGCTCGCGATCTCGTGGGTGATGGGCCTGACGAAGCCGCTGTTCAGCGATCCCTTCTTCGATCACCCGTTCAGCGGGCGCGATCTGATCCTGCTCGTCGGCGGCATCTTCCTCATCGCGAAGGCGGTGACCGAGATCCACGACAAGCTCGAGGGCGCCGAGCACGGCGGCCCCGGCGCGCGCAAGGTGTCGTTCAACGCGATCATCATGCAGATCGTCGCGCTCGACATCGTGTTCTCGCTCGACTCGGTGATCACCGCGGTCGGCATGGCCTCGAAGGTCGAGATCATGATCGCGGCCGTCGTGATCTCGGTCGTCGTCATGCTGATCTTCGCCGGGCGGATCAGCGCGTTCATCGAGCGCCACCCGACGATGAAGATGCTCGCGCTGTCGTTCCTGCTGCTGATCGGCGTGATGCTCGCGATCGAGGGCTTCGGCAAGCACGTCGAGAAGGGCTACATCTACGCGGCGATGGCGTTCTCGCTGTTCGTCGAGGTGCTGAACATGCGGCTGCGTCGCAAGGCGCCGCCGGTGCACCTGCACCAGAAGTTCCACTAGTGCGCAGCGCTCACGGCGCCAGGAACCGCTCGATGTCCTCGCGCCGCGCGAGCGCGTCCTTCTCGCCGAGCTCGATCAAGTGCTCGAGGTAGTCGCGCTGGAACATCACGAGTGACAGCGCGTCGTTGCCGCGCGACTCCGCCGTTCCGAGGCCGCGCGTCAGGTAGCGGAACATCCACGGCAGCTTCGGTTCGTGCTGCTCGGCGAGCTCGCCGAGATCGACCGACGGCCGCAGCACGAGGATGTCGATCTTGCGCAGATCGCCGCGCTCGTCGGCCGGCATCCGCTCGACCATCCGATTCGTGCGCCGCAGCTGATCGGCGTCCGCGTCGAATTGATCGAGGAAGATCGCCTGGTGCAGTTGGCCGACGATCTGCGCCGGCGACGGATAGCCGTCGCCGCCGTCGATCGGCGCGCGCAGCGGATCGAGGCTCGGCCGCGAGCGCACCGAGATCGCGAGGATGCGGTCGGCGCCCAGATGCACGGCCGGCGACAGCGGATGCGTCAGGCGGATGCCGCCGTCGCCGTACCACTCGCGATCGACGCTGACCGCGGGGAAGAACAGCGGCAGCGCGGCCGACGCGAGCACGTGCTCGACGCGCAGCTCGGTCGCGAGACTGCGCCGGTGCGGCCGCTCCCAACCCGCCGGGCAGTGGCCCTGCACCCACGTGATCGACTGGCCGGACGTGTAGCTCGACGCGGTCACCGCGATCGAGCGCAGCGGTCCGCGCGCGAGCGACGCCGAGATGCCGGGGATCCGCTCGCCGTCGGCGTGCAGCGCTTCGTGCAGGAACTCGCGCAGCGGCGTGTTGTCGACCATGCCGCGCGTGCGCAGCGTGCCGCCGGCCTTGCCGGCGAGCAGGCGCGTGCTCCAGCGCGCGACACTCCACGCGAGCGCGCCGCCGTGGACGTGGAACACGCGCTCGACGCTCATGCGGCTCCACGTGTCGACGAGCGCGTCGGCCGTCGCGGGGAAGCGCTGATCGCTCGCGGCGAGGAACGCGGTGTTGATCGCGCCGGCGGACACGCCGGTCAGCACCTCCGGCGCGAGCGCGGGGGCGATGCGCGCGATGCCGCGCAGCACGCCGGCCTGGTAGGCGGCGCGCGCCGCTCCGCCGCTCAGCACGAGTGCGAGTCCGCCGGTGCAGTCGACCATCGAGCGAGGAGCTTAGCGCGCCGCACCTGCCCGAGTTGCTGACGCGACCTGGCGCGCGAGCTACCGTACGCCGCGATGGCCTGGCTGATCCTCGGCTGCCTCGCGGTCTATCTCGTCGCGTACTTCAGCTACGGCCGGCTGCTCGCGCGGCTGTTCGCGCTCGATCCCGCGGCGCGCACGCCCGCGCACGAGCGCGCTGACGGCGAGGACTTCGTCCCGACCAGCCGCTTCTACCTGCTCTCGCAGCACTTCTCGGCGATCAGCGCGGCCGGCCCGATCGCCGGGCCGATCCTCGCCGCGCTCGCGTTCGGCTGGTGGCCGGCGCTGTTGTGGATCGTGTTCGGCAACGTGTTCATCGGCGCGCTGCACGACATGAGCGCGCTCGTCGGTTCGGTCAAGCACCGCGCCTGCTCGGTTGCCGAGATCGTGCGCCAGTACTTGAATCCGCGGACCTACGCGGTGTTCACGTTCTACATCTGGCTCGCGCTCGTGTACGTGATCATCGCGTTCACCGACATCACGGCGCGCGCGTTCGTCGAGAACCTCGACGTCGCCCTGCCGAGCGCGAGCGGCGACGCGCTGCCGGGCGCGAGCGGCGACGCGCTCGTCGCCGGAGCCGAAGGCGGCGTGAGCGCGGTCATCAGCGGCGCGCGCCTGCAGGTCGCCGGCGCCGGCGTCGCATCGAGCTCGATGCTGTACCTGGCGCTCGCGCTCGCGATGGGCGTGTTCGTCAAGTTCGCCAAGGCTCCGCTGTGGCTGACGACGCTGATCTTCGTGCCGCTGGTCGGCGCGGCGATCTGGTTCGGCCCGTCGCTGCCGCTCGATTGGCGCGCCGGCGCCGCCAATCCGTCGCTGTACTGGGCCTGGGGCATCCTCGCGTACTGCGGCGTCGCGTCGATGTTGCCGATGTGGCTCTTGCTGCAGCCGCGCGGCTACCTCGGCGGCTTCTTCCTGTACGTGACGCTCGGCGGCGGACTGCTCGGCCTGCTGATCGCGAACCCGTCGATCGAGTGGGCTGGCTTCAAGGGCTTCACTTCGGCGAGCGGGCAACCGCTCGTGCCGTTCCTGTTCATCACGATCGCGTGCGGCGCGTGCAGCGGCTTCCACGGTCTCGTTTGCAGCGGCACGACGAGCAAGCAGCTCGATCGCGAGCCCGACTCGCGGCTCGTCGGCTACGGCGGGATGTTGCTCGAAGGCGTCGTCGCGCTGATCGCGCTCGCGTGCGTGATGCAGCTCGCGCAGGGCTCGGAGATCTCGAGCCAGGGCCCCGACAAGATCTTCGGGTACGGCGTCGGGACGTTCCTCGCGAAGCTCGGACTGCCACTCGCGTTCTGCGTGAGCTTCGGGATGCTCGCGTTCGCGACGTTCGTCTACGACACGCTCGATGTGTGCACGCGCCTGGCGCGCTACCTGTTCCAGGAGTTCACCGGCTGGCGCGGGCGCACGGCCGGCGTCGTCGGCACGGTCGTGTCGCTCGCGCTGCCGTTCTGGGTCGTCGCGCAGACGGTCGCGGATGCGAAGGGCAATCCGATTCCGGCGTACCGCGTGATCTGGCCGCTGTTCGGCTCGTCGAACCAGCTGCTTGCCGCGCTGACGCTGCTCGGCCTCGTGCTGTGGCTCGTGCGGACGAACAAGCCGCGCGTGCTGCAGGTGATGGTCGCGCTGCCGATGCTGTTCATGCTCGCGATGACGCTCTCCGCGCTGTTCCTGCAGGTGCGCGATCCGAAGGCGACGCCCGCGCTGGTCGGAGTCGGTTGGGTGCTGCTCGTGCTCGCGGCGTGGGTCGCGATCGAGGGGTTCGTCGCGCTGGCGCGCGGGAACACGTCCGCGCGCGCGCCGGAAACGGGTGCGTAGCGCGCCGGGCGCCGGGCAGGCGCCGGCTCGGATCGGCGAGTTCACCCCAATGTTCCGCGGGCCGGCGCCGTACAACGGCGACTTCACCGCGCAACGGGGAAAGCCATGCTCCTTCGACTCGCCGCTCCACTGTGCATCGGTTTGCTGACCGCCTCCGCGCCGCACGTCCAAAGCATCGGACCGCAGACGCCCGCCGCTTCGCCGCCGTCGCCCGTTCAACCGCGGCCCGACACCTGGCCGCGCGCGCAGTGGATCAGCGCGCTCGGCGCCGCGCAGGCCGAGGCGCGCGCATCGCGCAAGCCGCTGCTCGTGTTCGTCGTGCCGGATGAGCTCGGCGCAGCGCGCGTGCGCGGCGAGCTGCTCGGCGCAGTGCTCGAGCGCGCCGACGAGGAGTTCCTGATCGACCTCGCATGCTGCGAGGTCGCATGCGCGCCGGCGTCGGAGCTGCACCGCCTGACCGGCGAGCTCCTGTTGCCGATCGATCCGCTCGCGGTGCTCGCCGAGTACGACGCGAACCTGTTCGCCGCGCGCTCGATCCGCGTCGCGCCGTACACCGAGCTCGCGCGAGGCGAGCTCGCCGATTGCGAGACCGCGTGCCAGCGCGCGCTGCAGCAGCTCATTCGCGGCGACGGCGGCCGCGCGGGGATCGCGGCGCGCCAGCGCGAAGCCAACGCGACCGAGCTGCCGGGCGTGCTCGCGGGCGTGCGCGATGGCGCGAGCCTGCCGACGTGGCTCGTCGATCGCTGGGCGCCGCAGCTCGCGGAGCTCGCCGAGCCCGCCGAGCCGAACGCGCCGACCGTGCCGCCGACGCCCGCCGAATCCGACGCCGCGGCGCAGCGCTCGTTCGTGCGCGCGCGGCTGCTCGCGACCGCGCGGCGCGAGTACATCGAAGAGCCTCCGCGCGGATCGGCGTGGGCGATCCAGCAGGGCTTCGTGTTCGAGCTCGACGGTCAGCGCAGCATCGACACGTGCCCGCCGTGCGGGATGGGGCACGTGACGGCGGACGCGAAGCGGTTCCTGGCGTTCTACGGCGGCACCGAGTTCGAACGCATCGGCAAGGGCCGGTAGCCGCGCGCGAGTCGACGGATACTCTGGGAGAGAGATGGCGGACGCGAGTCACGATCGGCGGCAGTTCCTGGCGTTCCTCGGTTCGACCGCGGCGCTGTCGGCGAGCGCGTGCCGTTCCGCGAGCGGAGCGCCGCGCGCGGCGGCGGCGCACGGCTCGATCGAGGAAGTCCTGCCGCAGATCACGGTTCCGATCCCGTCGACGATCGACACTCCGGCCACGCAGGCGGCGCGGCGCGCGGAGCAGCTCAACACCGCATGGCAACGCGCGCGGTCGCTGGGCAAGCCGTTGCTCGTCGTGCTGTTTCCGCGCGACTCGGGACGTCACGAGGATGCGGGCAGGGTGTTCGGCGGCTTGCTGAACCACGCGACGCGCGACGAGCTCGCATGCCTCGCCCTCGCCGAGCTCGCGTGCGCGACCGTCGCGGACGCCGAGCGCGTGTGCGGCGTGTGGATCGGCGGTTCGCCGCCCTGCGCGCTGATCGATGCGCCGGAGCTCGGCGGCGCGCTCTCGATCACTCCGCTGCTGGTCCACGCGAGCGGTGCGAGCGACAGCGGTGCCGAGCAACGAGCGCGCGCGCTGTTCGACGCGATCCGCGACGCGCTCGCGCCGGATCAGGCCGCGCTCGACAAGCTCATCGCGCGCTCGCTCGCTTGCTTGCCCGAGTCGAAGCGCGCGTGGTTCGAAGGCCTCGGAGCGGATTGCGACGCACCGGCGCCGGCGGATGCGCTCGCACACGCGGCGCTCGTGCACCGAGCGGCCGCGAGATCACCCGCCGCCGCGGACAAGCTGTGGACCGCGCTCGCCGCCGGTGCGCAGTCGCAGTGGATCGCGCAACCGCCTCCGGGAGCGCACTGGGCGGTGAGCACCGGGTGCGGCGGCTACGTCGAGGGCGAGTCGACGTCGACCGCGAACTTTGCCTGCGGAATGGCGATGGTGCCGCACTACAGCCGCCGCTTCCTGTGCTGGTACGAGCGATCCGACGCGATCGACGGAGGCTGAATGGGCGACGCAACTCAGGATCGACGCCAGTTCTTGTACTTCGTCGGCTCGGCGGGCTTTTTCGCGGTCGGCGCCGCGGCTTGTAGCGCGAACGGAGGAACGCGCGGCGCGTCGGACGGCGGTGGAACTGCAGTCGGCTCCAGCGGTGTCGCGCCGCGCATCGGTGCGGTGCAGGTTCGGCCGGCCGCGTGGCCGCACGGTTCGCGCGAGCAGGCGCTCGCGAGCGCGTGGAAGCGCGCGCGCGAGCTCGACAAGCCGCTGCTCGTCGCGCTGGTGCCGACGACGCACGGGGCGCGCGAACGCGGGCTCGCCGTCGTGCTCGGCGGCTTGTTGAACCACGGCTCGCGCGAAGAGCTCGCGACGCTCGCGCTCTCCGAGCTCGCGTGCGCGACCGGCGCCGAGGTCGAGCGCGTGACCGGCGCGTGCTGGAGCGGCGACGCGCTGTGCGTGCTCGTCGATCCGCAGGCGCCGCACGCGGCGCGCGCGATCGATCCAGAGCTCGACGCGCAGCTCGACTTCTTCGAGCTGACGACGGACGCCGGCGCGCAGAACCGGACGTGGGAGCAGATGGGCGCCGCGCTCGAGGCGAACGCGGCGCGGCGTTCGACGCAGCTCGCCGCCGCGATCGAGCACGCGCTCGTTCCCGACGCACGAGCCCTCCAGCAGCTCGCGGCGCGCGCGCGCGCGGTCGTGCCGGCGCAGAGTTCGGCGGCGTTCGAGTACCTCGCGACGTGTCCGGAAGGGCTGAAGGCCGACGACGCGCTCGCGTCCGCAGCGCTCGTGCTCGCCGCGGCCGGCGAGCCGAATTCGGCGCGCGACTTCCTGCTCGACAAGCTCGTCGAAGGTGTGCGCGCGCGCTGGGTGCACGCGCGTGTGCCGGGAGCACTGTGGGCGCGGTCGATGGGCTGCGGCGAGCAGGTCGAGCCGGTCGAAGGCGCCGCGGTGCAGCTCGGCGTCGCGTGCGGGATGGGGCACGTGGCCGAGCACTCGCAGCGCTTCCTGTGTTTCTACGAGCTCGACGCGTCGGGGGCGTTGAAGTAGCGCAGCGCGATGCACGCCGACCGCCGCCAGTTCCTCGTGTTCGTCGGCGCGACCGGAGTCGGCGCCGCGTTCGCGCAATCGCCGGAGTCGCGGCCGGAGCGCAAGGGGTCGCCCGCGCCGGATGACGCGATCGTGCTGCGCCAGGCGTGGGAGCGCGCACTGTCGCTCGGCAAACCGCTGCTCGTGCTCGTCATCCCGAACCGACGCGTTCAACCGAGCGTCGCGGACTCGATGGGTGCGCTGCTCACGCACGGAACGGACGAGACGCTTGCCACGCTCGCGCTCGCCGAGCTGGTCTGCGCGAATCGCGACAAGATCCGGCGCGTGCTCGACGTCGACGTTTCAGTGACCGTCGGCTACGCGCTGATCGATCGCGTCGGTGAATCGAATGTCGTGCAGGCGAGCGGAATCAACGCGGGGACGAAGGAGCCGGCCGCGTCGTGCTTGAAGCTCGACCGCGAGCTCCTCAACCAACGCAGGTCGGGCCGCAGCGCCGTCGAGCGACTCGGCGCGGAGTTGACGGCAGCGCTCGCCGCGGACGCGGCGATGATCGACCAGCGCGCCGCTCGTGCGCGCGAGCGCGCGCCGCAGGCGTTGCGCGACGCTGTCGCCGGCGACACGCCGCACGCGGGCTCAGTCGAAAAGCTCGTCGATGCCGCCGCGCTGGTGCACGCGCGCGCTGCGACCTCGCCGGACCGCGCAACGCTGATCGCGCGGCTCGCCGAGGGAGTGCGCAAGCGCTGGGCGAACGCGCCGCCGCCGGGGAGCTACTGGGCGGAGAACGATGGTTGCGGGATGACGCTGCCCGACGTGCCAGAAGACCAGCAGCTCGCCGTCCTGTGCGGCATGGGCGACGTGTCCGTGTTGAGCGCCCGCTTCCTGTGGTTCTACTCGAGTGACTATCGGACTTGGATGCGCGAGCTCGAGGCGCTCGATCGATGAGCGAGCTCATGCCCCGGCGCCGATCGTTCCTCGTATTCGCGGGCTCCGCGGCCGCGTTCGCCGCGTGTCGCAAGCAAGCGACGGACGATCCGCTCGCGGGAATCACCGCTTGCAGCCGGACCTCGAAGCCGGGAATCAGCGCCTTCGAGCTGAACGCTTTCCGCGAGCAGTGGCCTTCTTCCGCGACGCTCTTCGACGCGTGGAAGCTCGCGCGCGAGCACAAGCGGACGCTGCTCGTCGTGCTGGGCCGGCCGAAGCCATTGAGCTTCCCGACGGAGCACGAGCGCGCATTCGGCACTCTGATCGAGCACGGCGCCGACGAGCACGTCGCGGTGCTGCATGCGTTCGAGCTCGCGTTCGCGTCAGGCGCGGACGTCGAGCGCGTGTTCCGTGTCGCGTGTTCGAGCGAAGCGATGTTCGCGGTCGTCGAGGATGCGCCGGACGGACCGCGGGTACGCAGCGCGCTGCCGTCGCTGCCGGCCATGCCGCACCCGAATCCGGCGCCGAACGACGTGGCCTTCGATCTCGCGGTCTGGGAGCCGGAGTTCGTCAGCGCCGAGCGCGCACAGCACGCGGCGTTGATCGCGGCGCTCCGAGAGCTGCAGTCGACCGACGTACTTGCGGCCGAGCTCGCGCCGTTCGCTGCGGATGGTGCGAAGCGCGCCGAGCGACTCGCGGGGCTCGCCGACGAGGTACGCGAGCGCTGGGCGAAGACTCCGCCGGCGGGCGCGCGCTGGGGACGCGACAACGGCTGTGGCGGCGACATCGAAGGCGGCTACTCGTCGATGGACTGCGGGATGGGCTACGTGCCCGAGCCGAGCCGGCGCTTTCTGATCTACTACGAAGGGGGCTGACCGCGATGAAGCGACACGGACACGACGGGCAGCGGTCAGGCGACGAGCCCAACACGATCGACTCGCGCCGGCGCTTCCTCGTGTTCGTCGGCTGCTTCGCGGCGAGCTGTCGCGATGCGTCGAGCGGCGACGCGATCGACAGCCTCGCAACGGATCGTCGCCCGCCGAACCCGACGATCGGCGTCGCGGATCTGAACGGCTGGTCGCCGCCGCCCGCGGCGTTGCGAGACGCTTGGAACCGCGCGCAAGAGCGCGGCAAATCGCTGCTCGTCATTCTCATCCCACCGATCGACTCGGGACGGGCTCGCTACGACGCGCAGATGTTCGGCGCGCTGCTCTGTCATGGCGACGACGCCACGCTGACGGCCCTCGCCTCCGTGGAACTCGTGTGCGCGACGCCCGCGGAGTGCGCGGCGCTCGCACGCTCGACGTGCGACCCCGACGCGCGGTTCGCGATCATGGATTCGGAACAGGGTGCGAGTCCGCGCTTGCGGTCGTTCCGTGCGCAGCTCCCGTGGGGCGATGCAATGCTCGACGATGTCGAGAAGGGCACGCGCGATCGCCTCGACGAACTCTGCCTCCGAGTGCGCGAAGCCATCGCACCCGCGGGCGTCGCTGCGGATGCGGCGATCGCGGCCGCCGAGCGCTCGCGCTACCAGGCGCGAGCGCCGCTCGGCTCGCGCTGGGCGAGTTCGACGGGCTGTGCTTCGCTCGAGATCGAAGGCGAAGTCGACGGGGCACGCGGCGGCATCTATTGCGGCATCGGGCACACATCCGAGATCAGTCGCCGCTTCCTCTGGTACTACGAGAAGCCATGGAAGGTCGGCAAGCCAGCGCCTGGTCGTTAGCAAGGCGCCCGTGGATTCGGCGGCCTCGAAGGTCCAGGTCATGAACCCCGTCCGCGTCGGTTACACGCTGATGCCGCGTCTGGCGGATCTCGAGCAGCTCGCCGAACTGCTCGAGCACGACGTCGACTACTACGAGGTCGCGCCCGAGACGCTGTGGCGCGTCGACGCGCGCGGCGAGTGGATCGCGAACGGCTACCACGCTCGCGCGCTCGAGCTGAAGGCGCGCACCCACCGTCCGATCGTCGCCCACGGCGTCGGCCTGTCCGTCGGCACGCTCGATCCGCGCGACCGCGCGCGCCAGACGAAGTGGCTCGAGCGCATCCGCACCGACCACGAGTTCTTCCAGTTCGACTGGTACACCGACCACCTCGGCACCTCGATCCTCGGCGCCGATCAGCAGACGCTGCCGCTGCCGTTGCCGATGGCGAGTGAGGTCGCGCGCGCGTGCCGCGAGCGGCTCGTCGAGCTGCAGTCGATCGTGCCCGACGTCGGCCTCGAGAACTCGGCGGTGTATCACCACTACGGCGATCCGCTCGACGAGCCCGCGTTCCTGAACGAGCTGCTCGACGCGCCGCGCCTGTGGCAGGTGCTCGATCTGCACAACGTGTGGACGGTCGCGGTCAACGCGGGTTTCGATCCGAGCGCGTACCTCGCGCGCGTCGACCTCGCGAACGTGATCGAGATCCACGTGTCGGGCGGCGCGTGGACGGATCCGGCGTGGTTCCCGGGCGAGCGCAAGCTGCGGCTCGACAGCCACGACGCCGCGGTGCCGGAGGAGGTGTGGGAGCTGCTCGACGAGATCGCGCCGCGCTGCCCGAACCTGCGCGGGATCACCCTCGAGCGGATGGAGGGCACGCTCGAGCCTGGCGACGAAGTGCGGCTGCGCGCGGAGCTCGCGCGCGTCCGGCGCGCGGCGGCGCGATGTGCGCCGAATCGAGTGGCTCGGAAGGCGGCGGAGCCGACGGGGGCGGCGAGCGCCGAGCTGGCGCCGTACGTCGCTTTCGAGAACGCGCTCGCGCGCGCGCTGCGCGAGCGCGACTCGCTCGCGGCGCTGCGGCGCGAGGTCGAGTCGCTGCCCGTCGCGCAGCGCGACGCGGCGCGCGCCTGGCTCGCCGCGATCGACGCGCGCGGCTTCGCGCTCTCCGCGCTGTTCGCCGATCGCCTGCGCTTCGAGCGGCTCGTGCAGGCGTCGCGCGAGGCGAGCGAGTGGTTCGAACGCGACCCCGCCGACTTCGCGCGCGCGTTCCGCCGCTACCGCGACGCCGTCGCGCCGAGCGCGCTGCATCCGTGGGGCGAGAAAGCGCTGTTCGACGCGTGGCGCGCCGAGTTCGCGCACGCGCCGCGCTGAGCCGTCGCGCGCGTCACCGTGCTCGTGCGCCGCGGCGTCAGTTCGTCCAGCCGAGCTGCAGCCGCAGCGCGTTCGAAAGGCGCAGCGGCTCGTTCGGCGCGAGACCCTGTACATCGACGAACGCGCCCTGCATCCACAGCTGCGCGCCGACGAGCTCGATCGCCAGCGGCAGCGGCTGCGGATGCACGAGCGGCGCTCCGCTCCACGGCCCGAGCGCCTGCAACAACAGCAGCGTCGCCGGATCGATCCAAAGCTCGCCGAGCCCGGGCACCGCGACGCCGCACGGACCGCTCGACAGCGCGCCGTGCGTGTACGCGAGGAACCCGAACGCGCCGGCGGCCTGCGCGCCGTCGAGCGTCGCGTTGAACACTTCGCCGGACTTGGGGAACAGCGTCGGGCTCGTGAGCGCGGCGCCGCTCGGCTGGCAACCGCCGAGCACCTCGAGCACGGCCGCCGGTCCGCGTCGGAACACGGTCCAGCCGTTGACGCCGGGCAGCACGCCCTTGAACGCGACGTACACGCCGTCGGGCGACAGATCGATGCTGTCCGCGCCGTGGTCGAGCGCGCCGATCGCGACGCCGAACGCCTCGCTCACGCCCTCCTGCACGATCAGCTCGTGGTCGAGGAACAGACCTTCGTCGCGGCCCGTGTCCGGATCGTTCCAGCGCCCCATCCACAGCACGCGGCCCTGCTCGTCGATGTGCACGCCGCCGCGGCCGACCTCGAGCAGCGCGAACGGCGCGGCGAGCGAAGGCACCGCGTCGCCCGACTGCACGAGCTTGTGGCCGTTGCGCGCGATCAGCTCGCCGTCCGCGCTCGCGCCGTCGAGCCGGCCGCAAACCGCCCAGTCGCCGCCGTCGCCGAGATCGAACCACGCGTTCGACAGGTCGGCCCACGCGCGGCCGGCGACCGGCGACGCACCGCCCTCCTGCGCGACGACTTGCGCGCCGACGTAGATCGCGTGGTCGCGCGCCGGATCGCCGGCCAGGCGCACCGCGAACATCGGCACGTTCGCTTCGTTGAGCGCGAGGCGCGACTGGCCGTGCGCGATGTCGACGATCGGCTCGGTCTGCGCGGGCGGCACGACGCCGGCGTGGACGACGAGCTTTTCCTGCGCGCCCGCGCCGACGTACGGCGGCAGCGCGGTGACGAGCGCGGGGACGTCGACGCCCGGCAGCGCCGGGTGCGCGACGTCGACGCGCACGAGGCACAGGCTCGCGTCGGTGATCCGCACGTCGAGGAAGCGCCGGTACGTCGTGCCCGGCGGCGCCGGCGGCGCGAGCACCGGCCAGCCCTCGAGCAGCACGAGGTCGGCGCCGACGTACAACCCGTTCGAGACCGCGAGCGGCGGCTCGCCGTAGATGCCGAGGCAGATCGCGATGTCGCTGGCGAAGTTGAAGTCGAACGCCCCGAAGTGGCCGATCTTCGCGCCGGCGGGCAGCGCGAGGTCGTTCGTGTACGACAGGTACAGCGATTCGCTGCGCATCAGCGTGTGCTGCGCGGCCGGGTTCGGGTGGTCGGTGTCGACCTCCTGCATCCAGTGCGCGAGCGAGCTCACGCGCACGCCCTGGACGTCGGTGATCTTGCCCCAGCCGCCGGCGTCGGCGGTCACGCCGGATTTGGGCTCGTTCCACTGGGCTGGAACTTGCGCCGCAGCGACGTGCACGAGCAGCGCGAGCGCGCACGCGGTGGGGCAGGCGGAGTGCGGGCGGAGCATCGCAACGTCCATCGTAACCGCGCCCACCGCGCGCTACCGGACGCGGGTACCATCGAGCGCACCCAGTTCGCCCGCGCCTGTGCCCCCGGGAGGCTCCGATGGTTCGTTCAGTTCGTCTCGCTTTCGTTCTCGCACCCGTTCTCGCGCTGCCCGCATTCGCCACGACGTGGACGGTCGACGACAACGGCCCGGCGCAGTTCACGACGGTCGACGCAGCTCAAGCCGCCGCGCAATTCGGCGACGTGATTCTCGTCGCGCCGGGCACGTATCCGGCGTTCCACCTGACGAAGTCGCTCCAGGTGCTCGGTCCGGCGAGCGGATCGCCGCCGCACTTCAGCGGAACGTCGACGGTCGTCGGCCCGACGCTGTTCACGCTTGCCGGGCTGTCGCTGGAGGTGCTGCAGGTTTCCAACGTCAGCGGCCGCGGTGTGATCGACGAGTGCGTGATGGCGGCCAACAACCACGCCGCGGTGCTGAAGATCGCGAACTGCGACAGCCTCGTCGTCACGCGCTGCTCGATCACGGGGACCCAGGGCTACGGCGGATTCGAGGCCGCCGTCGAGGCGACGGACACATGGCTCGAATGGTCGGACAACTCCGTAGATCGGAAGAGCGTCG
>SCVU01000644.1 GCA_004296785.1 Planctomycetota bacterium | reverse complement strand
CGCGCGAAGTCCGGCGCGCGCGCGTCGTCGAGCCAGTACAGGTACGTGAACCACGCGCCGCGCCGCGCGATCGCGACGAGCTCGCCCGCGCGCTCGTGCGCGATGCCGGCCGCGCGCTTGCCCGCCTCGTCGAGCACGGCGGCGACGCCGTCGAGTCGCTCGAGCAGCGCGCGCACCTTCGCGAGGTCGTCCGCGCGCTTGACGTACACGTGCGCGACCTGGTGATCGGCGACCGCGAACGCGCGCGACGCGAACGGATCGAGCACTTCGCCGACCGGCGTCTCGCGCACCTCGAGCAGACCGGCCTGGCGCAGCGCGCGGTTCACGTGCACCGGCGCGTCGACGTCCTCGATCCCGTACTCGCTGACGACCAGCGTGGCCGCGCCGGCGGCGTCGGCGCCCGCGACGAGCTCGCCGACGAGCGCGTCGAGCTCGGACAGCGCGCGCAGCGAGCGCGGATCGCTGGGCCCGTGGCGCTGGTGGTCGTAGTCGAGGTGGGGGAGATACGCGAGCGTCAGCGTCGGCCGCTGCTCGCGCAGCGCGAACAGCGCCGCGTCGGCGATCCAGCGGCTCGACGCGAGCCCCGAGCGCGGCCCCCAGAAGTCGAAGAACGGGAACTCGCCGAGTTCGCGCAGCACGCGCGCCTCGAACTCGCGCGGCGTCGCCTGGATCGCCGGGATCTTGCGCCCGTCGGCCGGGTAGAACGGCCGCGGCGTGATCGACCAGTCGACGGCGGCGCCGAGGTTCCACCACCAGAACAACTTCGCGCACGTGAAGGCCGGGTCGAGGCGGCGCGCGCGCTCGTAGAGCTTCTCGCCGCGCACGATCGCGTTCGGCTGGCGCCACAGCCACGCCTCGCCGAGCTCGCGCCAGTACCAGCCGTTGCCGACGGCGCCGTGCTCGGTCGGCAGCGCGCCGGTGAGCAGCGTCGCCTGCGCGGACAGCGTGACGGCCGGCAGGATCGCGCTCATCGGCGCGGCGAACCCGCGCGCGGCGAGCTTGGCGAGGTGCGGCGTGCGCGCGCCGATCTGCGCGGCCGTCAGGCCGACGGCGTCGATCACGAGCAGCGGGCGCATCGCGCGAGGATAGCGTTGTCGGCGCACGCGAGCGCCCGTAGCCTCTTGGCGATGCTCGGCAAGCTCGGCGATCTGTTCCGCGGCAAACCCGTCGTGATCAAGGGCACGCGCAAGCTGCAGGATGGCATGGCGCGCAAGGTCACGTTCGGCGACCTGCTCGCGGGCACCGGCAAGGAGATCCTGATGTGCCGCGTCGGCGGCGCGCTGCACGCGCTCGACGCGCGCTGTCCGCACGAAGGCGGCCGCCTGTCGGAGGGACCGCTCGCCGAGGGCAAGCTCGCGGTCTGTCCGCTGCACAACTACCAGTTCGAGCCGACGTCGGGTCGCTGCGTCAACGCGGCGTGCAAGAACGCGAAGCGCTACAAGCTGCGCGAGGTCGGCGACGACTGCGAGCTGTGGATCTGACGGAACATCCTTCATACCGAGCCCGCCTCGACTCCGGCGAGTTGGCGCCATTTGGGCCCGCCTCGTTTCCGCCGCG
>SCVU01000643.1 GCA_004296785.1 Planctomycetota bacterium | reverse complement strand
ACCATCACCGGTCGCGCGCGTCGGTCACACGTACGTCGTGCGCTCGATCTCCGACCGATCGTTCGACGTGCTCGCCGCGTTCCAGGTGCTGCTCGTGGACAAGCGCGGCGCGTCGATCGCGTGGCGCCTGCTGCGCGATTGGCCAGTTCCCGGCGCGGGCGTCAACCCGCACTCGGAGGTCGCCGCGCCTCAACCTTCGTTCGTGCCGCCCGAGCTCGAACGGATGGCGACGGACGACCTCGAAGCGCTCGCACGACGCATCGCGCAGCGCGTCGAGGTCGTGCTGCGGACGACGGCGACGGGCGGCGGCGCTGCGGGCGATGCGCGTGGCGGCACGGTGCGCGTGCTGCGCGGCTGGAGTCTCCACTGGCTGCTGCCCGAACGCGACGACGGCTCCCACTACTCGTTCGCGACGCTGTCGCACGCCTACGACCGCGAGCCGGACGTCTCGCTTTCCGCGGACGGTGACTTCGACTCCGGTTTCTACGGCGGTTGCGAGGGGTTCGTCGTCGACCTCGGCGAGCTCGCGCTCGACGCGGTCCCGAGCGATGCGCTGACGCCGCCGCGCAGCTCGAACGAGCTCGCGCGGCACGCGTGGAAGGAGCTCTGGGATCTGCGAGCGCAGCAGCCGACGCTCGCGGATCCGCGGCCGCGCGCGCTCTCGGAGGCGGAGCGCCAGCGGCTGTTCGCGCTGCAGCTCGACCGCGCGCGCGCGGTCGTCGGCCATTCGTACCTGTTGCGCTCGATCCTGCCGCAGGAGCACGACATTCTCGTCGCGTTCGAGGTCACGGCGATCGACGAGTACGGCGTCGCGCTGCGGTGGAAGCTGCTGAAGCGCTGGTAGGGGCGGTGCAGCGCGGCCAGAACTCCGCGTAACGCGCGCCGTCCGCTTCGGGTCTACTGAGGCAGTATGAAGCCCTCGATCCCCGTCGCGTTCCGCCTGTCCCTCTTCGCCCTCGCAGCCCTTCCGCTCGCCGCCCAGACCGGTCCGTTCGAGGACGGCGAGCTCGTCGTCTTCACAACGAAGCCCGGCGTCGGTTCGTTCATCATGTACCGGATCGATCCGGCGACCGGGAACGGCGCGACGTTCTTCGAGCCCGGCTACCCCGGCGGCTGGTCCGGCATGTGCGCGTACGACGCGTTCCGCGGCCGCTTCCTCGCCAACGTCTCGCTCGCGCCCGACAACCCGTTCCTCTACAAGCTCTGGTCGTTCGCGTCGAACGGCGCGGCCGTCTCGATCCCCGGCTTCGAGGGCAAGTCGCTGCGCGCGCTCGCGCCGACCGGCGACGGCCGCGTGTTCTACATGCTGCACGGCGGCGCGATCTCGACCGGCCCGATCCAGTACCTCGATGCGAGCGACGGCGTGCACACGCTGATGGACGCGACCGGTACCGCGCCGTTCCAGTTCCCGCTCGAGCACATGCTCTACCACGCGCCGTCGAACGCGCTGATCGGTTCGAACTCCGGCTGGTGGGCGAACAACGACTGCTCGCCGACCGCGTGCAGCTTCTTCCGCGTCCCGCTGTCCGCCGACGGCACGAAGGTCGAGGGGCCGATCACCTGCAACTCGTACGCGTCGAACAACCAGGAGATCATGGCGATGGACTACCTGCCGGGCGGGAAGATCCTCGCGACGCTCGCCGACGGCGCGTTCTCCAGCCACAAGAAGATGATCACGGTCGATCCGCTGTCGCTCGCGATCGCGGATTGGGCCAATCCCAGCACCGGCGACTGCAACGGCGGGCTGTGGAGCTCGCGCATCGGCAAGGCGATCATCCTCGACGATTCGAGCAACAACCTGCGCGCGGTCACGGCGGGCCTGAGCGGAACGGCTCCGATCATCGCGACCAGCGTCAACGTCGGCGACGGCTCGAGCGGCTACTCGCCGTCCGAGTCCCTGTGGGAGATCGATCTCAACGGCCCGGGCTGCGTCGGCTACGGCGATCAGTACGGCGTCGGTCTCGCGGGCAAGGGCGCGTTCGTGCCGATCCTGACGCTGAGCGGTTGCCCGGATCTCAACAAGCCGATCGCCGTCATCGCGACGCAGGTCGTCGGCGCCGCGCCGGGGATCCTCGCGCTCGCGTCGACGCCCGCTTCGATCCCGCTGCTCGGCGGCACGCTGCTCGTCAGTCCGAGCGCGGCGATGTTGTCGGTCTTCGCCGCCGGTCCCGCCGGCGTCGCGGGCGCCGGTCAGTTCACGCTGCCGTTCACCGCGACGGATCCGTCGCTCGTCGGCGCAGCGGTGTACCTGCAGGCGGGCTTCGTCGACTCGCAGGCGATCCAGGGCGTGTCGCTCTCGAACGGATTGCAGATCTCGTTCGGCTAGCGCTGCTGCGGCGCGCGGTCGCGAGCGTGGAGCGCGCTCGTCGGACTGGATAGACTCGCGGCCGAATGCCTGATCCCGAGCGTGGGTGCAGGACCTTTCTGCCCGGCCACCCGCAGCGCCACCGTACAGAGCCGACGATGACCTCCACCGAACCCCAGTCTCCCAGCGGACGCGGACAGAGCCTCGAAGACGAGTTCTTTCGCCGCGAGGACGTGCGCCTGCTTGAGCGACTGAAGCAGAAGCAGGCGACCGAGAGCGCGCGCGAAGGCCTCGCGAAGGCGACCGGGATCGCGAGCCCGCAGGTCCTCGACAAGCTGATGGAGCTCGGGATCCGCGCGGAGACCGTCGCCGCGCTGTCGATCGTTCCGCTCGTCGAGGTCGCGTGGGCCGATCGCTCGCTCGATGCGAAGGAGCGCCAGGCGGTGCTCGCCGGCGCGCGGACCTCGGGCCTCGCTCCCGACTCCGTCGAGTACGCGATGCTCGAGACGTGGCTCGAGCGCCGGCCCGAACCCAAGCTGCTCGCCGCGTGGACGCACCTCGTGCAGGGCTTGTGCGCGCAGCTCGCCCCGGCCGAGATCGCGAAGATGAAGGCCGGCCTGCTCGACCGCGCGCGCGCCGTGGCGAACGCGAGCGGCGGCGTGCTCGGAATGGGATCGAAGGTCTCGGGGGCGGAGGCCATCGTGCTGAAGCGCCTCGAAGCGGCCTTCGATCCGAAGGTCTAGAGCGCGCGCATGTTCGATCCGCAGATGGCGCTGCTCAGCACGGTCCTCGCGCGCGTTGCCGCGGCGCTCGCGGCGAACCCGAGCGACCCGGCGCCGTGGGCGGAGGCGCGCGCCGCGCTCGCGTCGACGCGCGCGAAGGAGACCGAGATCGCCGCGCTGCTCGATGCACAGGACGCCGACGGCCTGCGCGCGCTGCTCGCCGAATGGGCGTCCGGCAAGCGCATCCTGCCCGAGCAGGATCGCGAGGTGCTGCGGCGCGCGATGACGGCGTTTCGCAAGACGCTGAAGGTCACGCGCCTCGACTCGGAGGGGAGCTTCGTCGGCGGCGGGCCGCTGAGCAGCGGCCGCCAGTCGTCGATCGTCGGCATCACGCCGCCCGACCGCTACGGACGCGACGTGTGGGACGAGCTCGTGCGGCAGAAGCGCCTGCTCGGCGGTCGACACGGCGTGTACGAGCTGCCGCCGGAGTAGGTCGGCGCGGGGCCGCGGGCCGCGCCTACGCGCGGGAGCGCGATCACGCGGGCACGGTGCCGTCGACGAGCGCGCGCGTGTGCCGGTACCAGTCGCTGGTCAGCACGCCGAGCGGATCGCAGCGCTGCTTCTCGCGCAGCACCGCCTCGATGCTCGGATGGCAGCGCACGAGCTGCGCGCGCGACGCCCAGCGGTGGTAGGTCAGGTAGTAGCTGCCGCCGAGGTCCGCCGCGACGTCGATCAACGCGCGGAAGTCGTCGCGCGAGCGCGCGCGGCCCGCGTCGCCGCTCTGCACGTGCAGGTTGAAGATCACGCAGGCCCACGGCTCGCGCGCCCACGCGAGCGCCGTCTCGGCGTCGCGCTCGACGAAGCGGATCGTGCCGTAGATCACGCGCGCGTCGCGCGCGCGCAGCACGCGCGCCGCCGCGTCGAGGAACTCGAGCAGCCGCTCGCGCCGCACGTACAGCTCGGTGATCATCTCGCTGCCGCGGTGCGCGTCGCCGAGCGCCGCGTCGAGGTCGGCGTGGTAGCCGTCGAGGTACGTCGACAACTGGTGCGTGTCGGACCAGTACAGCTGTCCGTCGGTGCGCAGGTAGTGCGCGGCGTAGCTCGCGAACGCGCGCGTCGGGTCGGTGTGCGCGAGCTCGAGCAGCCGGCGCCACTCGTCGCGCGCGAGCTCGACCTGCCGCTGCGGGACGGCGCGGTCCTGGTCGGTGCGCCGGTAGGTCGACCACACGCCGCGGCGCAGGAAGCCGCGCGCGCGCGGGTCGATCTCGAACTGGAAGTCGCCGTAGATCCACGCGCTCGTGTCGATCGCGGCGATCGCCGCCAGCGCCGCGTCGGCGTCGCACACGCCGACGTTGCGCTCGAGCAAGAGGCGCGGCATCAGGCGCAGCGTGACTGCGGTCACGACGCCGAACATGCCGTAGCCGCCGATCACATGCGCGAACAGGCGCGGATCGGACGCGCGGTCGCAGTGCACGAGCTCGCCGCGCGCGTCGACGAGCTCGAAGGACTCGACGTCGGCGACGAGCGGCGGCATGCGCGCCCCGCGGCCGTGTACGTTCGCGGCGAGGCTGCCGCCGAGCGAGAGGTCGTCGGCGCCGGTCTGCTTCTGGCGGATGCTCCAGCTCGTCGCGCCGGGAGCGTCGGCGGCGCGGCACGCGGCGATCACGGCCGGCCAGCACGCACCGCTGCCGATCGTCACGAGCCCGCGCTCGCAATCGAAGCGCTGCAGCGCGTCGCAGCCGCGCATGTCGACGAGCCAGTCGTCGGTCGCGAAGCACTGGCCGCCCATCGAGTGGCGGCTGCCCGCGACCGC
>SCVU01000642.1 GCA_004296785.1 Planctomycetota bacterium | reverse complement strand
GCGCGCCAGGCGGCCGCGCTCAAGGCCGAGGAGGACGAGGCCGCGCGCCGCGCCGAAGCGGCCGAGACCGACGACGCGGCGGCCGCTCCGGCCGTGGTTGCCGACGACGGCAAGGAAGACGCCGACGAGGAAGAATGACGAGCGGGGCGGCTCGAGCGCAGGCTCGAGCCGCCCGCGCTTGACGCTTCCGCCCAGGACCGTAGAATTCTCGCCCCTTCCGCGTTCGAGGCGCTCCGGGTTCGCCCGCGCCCCGTCCGGGACCAGAAAGACGATTCATGCCGACCATCAACCAGCTCGTGCGCAAGCCGCGCGTCGTCCAGCGCCGGCGCACCAAGTCACCGGTGCTCGACGCCTGCCCGCAGAAGCGCGGCGTGTGCCTGCAGGTGAAGACCCAGACGCCGAAGAAGCCGAACTCGGCGCTGCGCAAGGTCGCGCGCGTGCGGCTGTCGAACGGCAAGGAAGTCACGGTCTACATCCCCGGTGAGGGCCACAACCTCCAGGAGCACTCGATCGTGCTCATCCGCGGCGGCCGCGTGCGCGACCTGCCCGGCGTGCGCTACCACGTGATCCGCGGCACGCTCGACACGTCAGGCGTCGAGAACCGCCACCAAGGTCGTTCCAAGTACGGCGCCAAGCGTCCGAAGAAGTAGCCAGCGTCCATGCCCCGCAACTACAAGTCGACCGCCGTTCTGCAGCGCCCGGATCCGCGTTTCCAGTCGATGCTGGCGACGAAGATCATCAACAAGCTGATGTACTCCGGCAAGCGCTCGACGGCGCAGGAGATCTTCTACGACGCGCTCGCGCTCGCGCAGAAGAAGCTCAACGTCGAGGACCAGGCCGAGATCTTCAACAAGGCCGTCGAGAACATCCGCCCGGCCGTCGAAGTGCGCTCCAAGCGCGTCGGCGGTGCGAACTACCAGGTGCCGCGCGAAGTGAAGCGCGCGCGCCAGCAGTCGCTCGCGATCCGCTGGCTCGTCGACAACGCCCGCAAGAAGAAGGGCAAGCCGATGGCGAACCGGCTGTCGGAAGAGCTGGTCGACGCGTTCAACGGCACCGGCGCTTCGGTCGCGTGGAAGGAAGCCGTCCACAAGATGGCGGAAGCCAACCGCGCGTACGCTCACTACGCCAGGTAAGTCACTACGCCAGGTAAGACCGCGCGACATCGCGGTACGATCGACAGCGGACACGCAGTGCGTGTCCGCTTCGCTTTCTGGGATCAGCGTGGAAGCCCCGCTCGACATCCTCGTCTTCCGCGACCCGCGCGAGATGCTCGCGAAGTGCTCGCTCACGCCGCTGCGCGGCAAGCCGGGCATCCGCTTCGTCGACTACCACCCGGAGATCGAGCTCGATCCCGCCGATCGCATCCTCTTGCACGTCGACGGCGACGAACTCTCGAGCGCCGATCGCGGCCGCGGCCTCCTCCTGATCGACTGCGCGTGGCGGCGCGTGCCGACGCTGCAGCGCCGACTCATCCGCGCGCCGCTGTTGCGCCGACTCCCCGCGCTCGTCACCGCGTATCCGCGCAAGAGCAAGACGTTCGCGGATCCGTCGAGCGGACTCGCGTCGATCGAAGCGCTGTACGCGGCCGTGCACGTGCTGTGGGGGAGTCGCCCCGAACTCCTCGACGGCTACCGCGGCCGCGAAGCGTTCCTCGCCGCGAATCCCTGGCTGCTCGCGCCCGCTCGCTGAGCGCCCTACGATCGGCCGCGATGGACGCCGGCCGCATCCGCAACTTCGGCATCGTCGCGCACATCGACGCCGGCAAGACGACGCTGTCCGAGCGGCTGCTGTACCTGACCGGTGTGATCACGCGCCTGGGCGAGGTGCACGAGGGCACCGCGACGCTCGACTGGATGGAGGAGGAGCGCAAGCGCGGCATCACGATCAGCGCCGCGGTCGCGACGCTCGCGTGGCGCGAGCACGAGCTGCACCTCGTCGACACGCCGGGCCACGTCGATTTCACGCTCGAGGTCGAGCGCGCGATGCGCGTGCTCGACGGCGCGGTGCTGCTCGTCTCGGCCGTCGACGGCGTGCAGGCGCAGACCGAGACCGTGTGGCGCCAGGTGCGGCGGCACGCGGTGCCGGCGATCGCGTTCGTCAACCAGATGGATCGCGTCGGCGCCGATCACCAGCACTGCCTCGACGACCTCGCCAAGCGACTGCGCACGCGGCCGGTGCCGCTGCAGATCCCGATCGGCGCCGAGAAGGAGCACGTCGGCGTGGTCGACCTGCTCGAGCGCAGCGCGCTGTACTTCGAGGAGGGGCCGCGCGGCCGCGCGTTCCGCCGCGGACCGGTGCCCGCGCACCTGCACGACGAGGTCGAGGTGCTGCGCAGCGAGCTCGTCGACCTGCTCGCCGAGCACGACGAGGCGATCCTGTCCGCGGCGATCGAAGACGCGGACGTCACTGCGTCCGCGCTGCGCGCCGCGCTGCGCCCGCGCGTGCAGTCGGGCGAGCTCTTGCCGGTGCTGTGCGGCTCGGCGCTGCGCACGATCGGAGTGCAGCCGCTGCTCGATGCGATCGTCGATCT
>SCVU01000641.1 GCA_004296785.1 Planctomycetota bacterium | reverse complement strand
CCCGTCCCCGCCGCGCCGGGCGCGGCCGGCGCGCCGACGGCGTCCGGCAGCGCGAGCGCGGCCGAGCTCGCCGCGTCGAGCGCGAGCACGCTCCAGTCCGACCACGCGCCGTCGGCGCCGGGGCGCGAGTCGAGCTCGATGCGGCCGCTGGCGCGCTCGATCCAGCCGCGCAGGCCGGAGTCGGTCAGCGCGAGGAACAGGCTCGAGCCGGGCTCGCCGGCGACCGCGCCGACGAAGGCCGCGCTGCGGCGCGTGCTCGGCCGCGGCGCGGCGCCGTCGACGGACACGAGCATCTGGGCACCGGCGTCGGGCAGGCGGCGCAGTTCGAGGTCGAGCGCGACGAGCCCGCTCGCCGTCGGCAGCACGCAGTCGTCGAGCGTCGCGCGCTCGAGCGCGTGCAGCGCATCGACGCGCGCGGCGATCGGCGCGTACTCGAGGCCGCCGTGCGCGGTCACCGCGCGCGGTTCGAGCGGCCACGCGAGGTGCGCGACGGGCGCGAGCGCCTGGGCGGCTGCGAGCGGCGGCGGCGTCGACGGCTGAGCCGGCGCGAGCGTGGGGCTGAAGGCGAGCGCGAGTGCGGGGAGTGCGCGTGCGGCGCTTGAAAGGGCGGACATCCGTCCATCGTACGCGATCGCGCCGCGCTCACTTCGCAGCGGGCGTGGGCTCTGATTTCGCCGGTGCGTCGACGAGGTCGACCACCGCGCCATCGGCGCCGACTTCGACGATCCACTCGGTCTCGCCCCGCGCGTCGCGCAGTGCGCGGGGCGCTTCGCCGTCGCGTGCCGTCGCCTCGATCCGCCAGCGCCCAGGCCCCGGCGCGAGCAGCACCAGCGGGCCCGGCGCGACGCCGCTGAGCCGCCCGTCGAGCTCGCCGCCCCAGTCGATCCGCGCGTGCGCGCGCTCGTGCTCGTCGCGCGCGTCGTCCTCGCGCTGCGGCGCATCGGGCCAGCAGCTGACCTCGACCGGCGTGCCCGCCTGCAGGTTCGGGAAGCGCAGCTCGACGCGCAGGCCGGGCTCGAGCACGACGCGCGTGTCGCGGTCGACTCCGCGCGCGCGCGTCGGGCGCGCGCCGTCGCACCACGCCTCGACGTCGATCGGCACGCGCTCGGTCCACACCGCGAAGCGGCCCGGGCCGCACGGCCAGGACGCGCGCGACGACCACGCATCCGCGCCGCGCGACGGATCGAGCACCGCGACGCCGCCGCCGCGGACCGGGCGCTGCTCGGCGTCGACGAGCTCGATCACGAGGCGCCGCCAGTCGCCGCTCGCGCGCAGCGGCGCGAGGCGCGGATCGGGCGCGACGCCCGGCGCGACGACGACGCCGTCGACGCGCGCGAGCACGACCTCGGTGTCGCGCGTCGCGAGCTCGACCGTCCAGGTGCCGGGCTGCAGCGCGCCGAAATCGAACGCGCCGAAGTGCGCGCGCGCGGTGCTCGGCGCGCACTCCTCGACGCGCTGCGCGTCGGCACCCGAGCCCGCCGGCCAGCGCGCGACGACGACGAACTCGGACGGCGAGCGCCCGAGCGGCGGCTCGATGCGACCGCGCAGTCGTGCCGCGATCGGCAGCACGAGCTCGACGTCGTCGCGGCCGAGCGGCAGCGGCGCCGAGCTGCTGCCGAGCCCGGCGTCGCCGTCGGGCGCGCTCGCGACGAGCAGCGCGGCCGAGCGCAGCACGGTGTGGCCGAAGCGCGTCGGCTCGAAGCGCGGCATCTGCAGCGTCGCGTACGGCGCGAACGACGACGCGGTCCCGCGCAGCTCGAAGCGGCCGTCGTCGCCGCAGCGCAGCTCGCGCACCGCGCGGCCGCGCGCGCGCGCGACGTCGCCGTGCACGGTCATGCCGGCGTCGTACACCTCGATCGCGACGCGCGCGCCGGCGACCGGAGCGCCTTGCGCGTCGACGACGACGCCGGCCGCGAGCACGTCGGCCGGTTCGAACACGAGCGCGCCGAAGTCGTGGCGGCCGCCCGCCGGGATCGGCGGCAGCGCCGCGCGGGCGCGCAGCGTCGGCTCGCCGCGCGGGCGCGCCTCGAACTCGAGGCCAGTCGCGCTGAACGCGAAGTCGACGGAGAACTCGAAGCGCCCGGTCGCGTCGCACAGCTCGGCGCGCCAGCGCGCGCCCGCGGCCCGCTGCGCGCCGGCGTGCTCGAAGTGCAGCGCGAGCTCGGTGTCGGCGAGCGGCGTCCCGTCGGCGCGGCGCGCGACGCCGCTCAGCACGCGGCGCTTGCGCGCGAGCACGACGCGCGCTTCGACGCGCTCGCCGGCGCGCGACGGCAGCGCGACCGCGGCTTCGGGCTCGTCGTCGGCGACGTCCCAGCCGTCGATCGGGTACGAGCGGAGCTGCAGGCGCCGCCCGGTCGGCGCGCAGGCGAGCTCCAGGCGGCCGTGCTCGACGGCGAAGCTGTCGTAGCCCTCCTCTTCGAACGTCCGCAGCCGCGCGATCGCGCGTCCGCCCTGGTCGTCGGCCGGCGACGCGTCGATGCTGCCGCGGATGTCGAGCGCGGCGCCGCGCTCGTCGACCCACTGCACCACGAGCGTGCACGTCGCCGGCATCACGAGCTCGATCGGCTCGCTCGGCAGCGCGGCGGGATCGAGCGCGTGCTCGACGAGCTGCGCGCCCGGGTGCGCGAGCCCGAGCGCGAGCGGGAGCGGCTCGTCGAACTCGGCGAGCACCGCCGCCGCGTGCGGGAGGCGCGCGAGCCCGTCGGCGCCGGTGCGGCCGATCCAGTGCGGCGACGAAGACTCGTCGTCGCGCTCGCGCAGGCTGACCCAGGCGCCGGCGATCGGCCGGCGCTCGGCGTCGACGACGCGCACGTCGAGCGCGCGGTCGGGCTCGCAGCGGATCACGCACTCGCGCTCGCCGTCGTCGGGCGTGCGGCCGAGCCCGAACCAGCCGTCGGTGCGCGCGGCGAGGCGCTGGCCGTCGAGTCGCCGTTCGAGCACGAGCCGGCCCCAGGCGTCGCACTGGTGCTCGCGCGCGATGGCCTTCTCGCGCTCGTAGACGTCCGGCAGCGCCGCGTACTCGTACCAGAACTCGCTCCACTCGCGCTGCGAGGACAGCCACTCGCGCACCGTCGCCCCGGCGAGCGGGCGCTCGTCGCTCGCGCGCACGACGCGCACGAGGAACTCGCGCGTCGGATCGAATGCGAGCGGCGGCGCGCTCGGCGTCGCGTCGGCGGCGAGCTCGCGCGCGGTCGGCGAGAGCGCGCGTGCTTCGGTCGCGGCGTCGCGCGCGCGCGACGGATCCTCGAGCGCGGTCGCCGGTCGATCCGCGCGTTCAGCGGCG
>SCVU01000640.1 GCA_004296785.1 Planctomycetota bacterium | reverse complement strand
TCGGCGATCATCGGGTACGGGATCGTGACGCCGAGGATCTGCGCCAGGTTCTCGCGCCACGCGAGGTGGCTGTGGATCGAGTCGATCGACAGGCCGATCAGCTTGGTGTTGCGCGTCTTGAACTCGTCGTTGCGGCGCGCGAACTCGGTCAGCTCGGTCGAGCACACCGGCGTGAAGTCCGCCGGGTGGCTGAACAGGATCACCCACGCGTCCTTCTGCCATTCGCTGAAGGTCAGTTGTCCCTGGGTCGTGACGGCGGTGAAGTCCGGGGCGAGGTCGCCGATGCGGGGGATCGAGCCGTTGGGTGCGTCGGTCATGTGCTGTTCCTTCGGAGTGCGTTGCGGGCCGAGGATTCGAGGGCCGAGAATTCTAGCGCGCCGCGAGCGCGTCGAGCACGACGCGATTGTCGCGCAGGCACTTGTGCACGACCGCGGCGAACGCCTCGGGATGCGCGGCGGTCAGCGCCGGCCACGCGCCGCGGTACGGAGTCCCACGCGCCGTCTCCTCGTGCGTCACACGCGCGCGGTCGCGCACGCGGCTCGCGAGCGGATCGAGGATGGCGACGTCGAGCACCGCGCGGAACACGGCGTCGTTGCCGCGCTCGGTCCAGCTCCACTCGACGATGCCGACCGCGAGCTGCGCTTGGCGCTCGTCGAGCCGGCAGCGAAAGCCGAGCGCGCGCAGCTCCTCGCGCAGCGCCATCCCGAGCGCCTTGGCGAGCGACTCCTCGTCGCGGTCGGCCTCGACGCGCGTGCCGTACCCGAGCTCGCCGAGCAGCTTCGGCCGCACCTCGCGACGATCGTGCACCGGCGCGACGTAGACGAGCGCGCCCGCTCCGACGTCGTCGGCCGGCTCCGCGACGTAGTCGAGTTCGAGGCGCCGCGTGCTGCGGCAGCCGCACGCGAGCAACAAGAGCGCGGCAGCGAGGCAGCGCGCGAGCGTGGTCCCCTGGATCATGCGCGTACGGATCATCCGCGTACTGTAGCGGCCGTCGGTGCGTTCCACGCGCTCTCGCCCAGGTCTTACGAGCGCGCGCGCCAGGCGGCGACGAGCAGCGCAACGAGCGCCGCCGCGCCGATCGCACAGCCGGCCGTCCACGAACTCGGCGCGTACTCGAGCTCGACCCGATGCTTCCCCGCGGCGAGGCGCAGCGCGCTGAACGCGCCGTTCGCCGGCAACAGCTCGGCCGGCGCGCCGTCGACGCGCGCGCGCCACCCCGGATAGCGCGCGCGGCAGATCACGAGCCAGCCGTCGCTCGCGCGCTCGGCCTCGAGCGACACGCGCGCCGGCAGCTCCTCGACGATCCGCACCGCCTGCGCCGGCTCGCCGCTCGCCGTGCTCGCGCCCCCCACTCCCTCGAGCAGCACCGTGCGCCGCGCATCGAAGGACGGATCGAGCAGGCGCCGCAGCGCGTCGTTCTGACTCGCGACGACCTCGCTCGCGCCGACCGTGAAGTAGCGACCGAGCCCCTCGCGATCGCGGTACAGCCACAGGTGTTTGAACGCGCGCACGAACTGCAGGCGCGGCAGCGCGAACGACCAGTCGAAGTACAGCGCCGCGGGATCGAGCGCGCCGCGCACCGCGAACGCGGAGCCGGACACCTTGAGCTCGGCCGCCTTCCACAGCACCGGGCACTGCTGCGGCGCGCCGTCCGCGCACGACAGGCGCAGCCGATAGCGACCGCGCGGCAGTCCCTCGGGCAGCTCGACCGGGTGCGCGCACGCGGCGACGCCGGCCGGGTACTCGAAGCTCGCCGGCAGCTCCTCGGGATCGCGCGACTTGGCGAGCCGCTCGCCGATCGCGAGCTCGGTACTGAACACGAGCCCGCGCTCGGCGTGCTCGAGCCGCAGCGCGATCACGCGATCGCGCGCGCCCGGGAACGCGCCGGCCCACACGAGCAGCGCGCGCATGCCGTCGCGCGCGACGTCGAACTGCTGCACGACCTCGACGCCGGCCTCGAGCGAGACCGGTTGCGCGCGCAGCCCGGTCTTGAAGATCTGGTCGCCGAGCGCGCTGTCGACCGCGGGCCACGAGCCGCGCGCGAGGATCCAGCGCGTGCCCGACGCGGCCAGCGCGTTCGTCGTCGCCGAGCGCGGATCCTTGTTCGAGCCGAACGCGGCGAAGCTCTGGTGCAGGAACTTGTCGAAGCTCGCGACGCCCATCGCGTCGTAGTTGCACAAGAGCGCGAGCCGATACGCGACGTTGAGCTCGGCCGCCAGCGGCGCTTCGCCGAGCGCGGCGAGGTTCTCGTCGCCGACGGTCGCCTTCAGTTCGTCGAACAGTGCGGTGCGCGGGAACAGGAAGCGCTGCTCGATGGTCGGGTTGTAGTCGCGGTGGATCCAGCCGGTCTGGTGGAACACGACCAGCGCCGCGAACGCGCAGGCCGCGCCGCGCACCGCGCGCGAGCTCGCCCACGCGAGCACCGCGAGCGCCGCGACGCCGGCGGCGAGCGAGAGCGTGATCTCGCGCACGTGCGCCGGCAGCACGGCGCTCATCTGCGTCGCGGGGCGCACGCGCTCGCCGATCGCCGCGAACTCGCGCTCGGCGCCGGCCAGCGCGGCGAGCCACAGCGCGGCGCCGATGCCGACGGCGAGCAGCGCGCGACCGCGGCCGTCCGGCGCCGCGCGGCGCAGTTCGCGATCCGCGCCCAGCGCCGCGAGCAGCGCGACGACGAACAGCCACAGCGGCTGGCTGCGGTTGATCGGCATCCGGCCGAGCAGCGGCACGTGCGCGGCCGCGCGGCCGATCCCGGCGACGTCGTACGCGTACAGGAACCACAGCACCGCGAGCACCGCCGCGAAGCGCACGCGCGGATCGCGGCGCCAGCCCGCGCACGCGGCCAGCGCCGCGACGAGCACGAGCGCGCCCGCGTACGACATGTTCGCGCCCTCGTAGTTCGGCGACGGGATGCGCACGTCGATCAGGTACGGCGAGGCGGGATTCCCGAACAGCATCGGGAACATCCACAGCGGCAGGTAGCGCCACTCGAACGGCTGCTGGTTGTGCACGCGGCTCGTGAGCGCACTCGCGTGCTGCAGGTACTCGAGGAACGGCAGGATCTGCGGCGCGGCGAGCGCGACGCCCGCGACGCCGGCCAACGCGATCGCACCGAGCGCGAGGAGCGCGGCGCGCCACGAGCGCGCGCGCCGCACGTGGTTCGCGCGCCACGCGCACCACAGCGCGATCGCGGCGACGCCGAAGAAGAACGGCTCGGGGTGGCCGGACAGCGCGCCGATCCCGACCGCGAACGCGAGCGCGACCGCCGGCCGCAGCACGCGCGCGCCGCGCTCGCTCGCCTGCAGCACGCGCTCGGCGCACCACAGTCCGGCGGGCAGGACGACCAGCGCGCCCGGGTGCGGATACCCGAGCAGCAGCACGTTGTGCCCGCTGAACGCGAACGCGACCGCGCCGACGCCGGCCGACAGCGCGGCGAGCCCGATGCGGCGCAGGAACAGCCACGTGAACAGTCCGAGCGCGAACAGCTTGAGGAACGCGCTCGCGACGAGCCCGACCTCGAACGGCAGCACGTAGAACGGCCACTGGAACGGCGAGAACAGCGCCGACTGGTAGTTCGCGACGAGCGGCTCGCCGCAGCCGCTGTACGGGTTCCACAGCGGCAGCCGTCCCGCGTGCAGTTCCTCCGCGATGAAGCGCGTCCACGGCTGCATCTGGAACGCCGGGTCCGACACGAGCCGGTTCGCCGGCACGTGCTTCTCCTGCTGGTCGAGCAGCGCGAACAGGTTCGCGAGGTCGCCGGTCGAGTACGCGTGCGTGCCGAGCTTTGCGATCGGCTCGGCGAGCAGCGCGAGCGCGAGCAGCGCGAACGCGAGCGCGGCGAGCCAGCCCTCGCGCCGCGTGACCGGGCTGGGTTCGATCGCGCGGAACTCGCGCGCGTTCGGTTCGATCGCGGCGGGTTCGATCGCGGCGGGTTCGTTCTCGCCGGGCGCGCTCGCGGCGGGCGTGCTCACGCGCCGCGCTCCGCGCGGATCGCCGCGAGCAGCGGCGCGAGCTTCTCGGCGAGCAGCGCGGCGACGCGCGCGTGGCCCGCCTTCGCCAAGCGCCCGCCCGCGCTCGACCACTCGGCGGCGTCGGCGCCCAGCGCCGCGCGCGCGTCGACGAACGCCGCGCCGCTCGCCTTCGCGGCCTCGAAGGCCGCGCGCGTGTAGCCCTCGACGATCGGCAGCTTGTCGGCCGGCGGCGCGGGGATCGACAGCGCGACGAGCTCGATCCCCTCGCGCGCGAGCTCGTCGCCGAACTCCGTCCACGCGGCCTTGTACTCGTCGATCGCCATGCGCCGCACGCCCTTCCACGCGAACGCGCCGTAGCCGCTCGCCGCCGCGTTCTCGTGCTGCGCGCCGAGGAACGCGGACTCGCGCGCTGCGATCCACGCGCCGCTGCACGCGGCGGGCGCGAGGCGCGCGAGGTGCGCGAGCCGCAGGCTGTAGCCGAGCGTCGCTTCACCGCCGGTCCACGCCGAGAGCGCCGCGAGCTTCGCGACATCGCCGCCGCCGCGGGCACTCGCGCACTCGACGCGGCCGGGGAAGCACGCGACGACGAGGTCGGGTCGCCACGCGCGCACGCGGCCGCGCCACAGCGCGATCCCCTGCGCGAGCGAGAAGTCGTCGATCGCGGCGGGCACGAGCTCGACCGCGCCGAGCCGCTGCGCGAGCTGCGCCGCGATCCGATCGTCCGGCGCGAGCGCGCTGCCGGCGAGGTGCGCGTCGCCCAACAGAACGATTCGGAGCGCGATGCGCCCGGCGCCGCTCGTGCGCTCGCGCGGCGGCAGCGCGCCGAGCCCGCCGAGTTCGTTGACGCCCGCGAGCGCACCCGGTCCCGCGCGGCGCGGCGACCACAGCACGAGCGGGTCGAGCTCGCATGCATGCAGCCCCGCGCGCATCGCACGGTCCTCGGCCAGGCTGCGCCACGGACCGCGCAGATCCGCGGGCGGAAACCACAGGCCGAGCGCGCGCAGCCCCCACTCGCCGCCGACGCACGCGAGCGCGAGCAGCGCGGCGAGCAGCGTGAAGCGGGTCAGACGCGATCGAATCGACATGCGCGGCGCGGTTCCACAGTCTCCGCGCTGCGGGGGCCGCGCGGCAAGGCTCAGCGCGCGGCGGCGTCCCCTGCCGCGGGCGCGACCGGCTCCTCGAGCACGCCGAGCGCGGCCATCCCCGCGAGCGCCTTGCGCTCGAGCAGCTCGTTGCCGTACGCGTTGGCGTGCGGGTCGGCCTTCGACACGCGCACGTCGCGCGCCCACTCGTCCTCGGTGAACGCGAGGTCGATCCACGGGACGTCGCGCTCGCCGCACCAGCGCCGCACGTTCGGGATGCGCGGGCGCGCGTGGTCGAACAGGTACAGGCCGATCCCGTGCTTGCGGCAGCGCTCGAGGATCCGGTCGAGCGCGCGCTCGACCGCCGGCCAGTGCTGCGGGTAACCGGTCACGTCGGCGAGCGCGAGCGGCCCGCCGAGGACGGGCGGCGCCTCGCGCATCTGCCGGTGCAGCGTCAGCAGTCCCTGCAGGCCCTGGAAGCGCTCGGAAAGCGCGTCCCAACCGCGCGCGAGCGCGCCGCTCTGTTCGCGGTCGAAGCGCGCGATGCGCGCCTGCTCGGTGCCGCGCAGCAGGAGCTGCCAGGTCAGATCGAGGTCGTTCGAGTTGAACACGACGACGACGAGCTCGGGATTCACGCGCGCGGCCCACGCCGAGAACAGCGCCGACTGCTGCACCGTGTCGTAGACGAGGTGGCCCGCGTTGAAGCAGCGCAGGTGCCGGCCGTCGCGGCAGCGCGCGTCGCGCTCGAGCCGCCGGATCCAGGTCTGCTCGTCGTCGACGCCCCAACCGAACGTCGCGGAGTCGCCGAGGAACAGCACGCGCAGCTCGTCCGGCTCGCGCGGGCCGGCCGGCGCGCCGGCGACCGCGCTGCGGCAGCCGAGCACGTCGGTGCGCACGTCGAACGCGCGCATCGCGACGTCGACCGAGCGGCGCTGCTCGAACAGCCGGCCTTCCTCGCGCAGGTCGACGCCCTCGACCGCGCGCTGCAGGTAGCGGCCGGTGTCGGCGTAGTTGCTGATGCCGTACGGGTCGAGCCGCGCGACGACGATCTCGCACGCGATGAGCGCGACGACGGCCGAGCCGAGCGCGAGCAGCAGCTTTCGCAGCGTCGGTCGCATCCGGCCCGCCAGCCTAGCGGCTCGCGCGCTCTAGGCGCCCTGCTTCATCCAGCGGAAC
>SCVU01000639.1 GCA_004296785.1 Planctomycetota bacterium | reverse complement strand
GCGTGATGATCAGCATCGACGGGCCGCCCGAAACCGCGGACCTGCATCGGCGCGACCTCGGCGGCCGCGGCCAGACGGCGAAGGCGGTCGCGAATGCGCAGAAGCTGATCGCGCGACAGAAGCAGGCCGGTCTGCGCACCTCGATGATCCGCGCGACGATGGCGCCGGGGAACACGGACTTGCTCGCGATCCAGGAGTACTTCCGCGACGCGGGCTTCGAACGAACGATGGTCGGCGCGTCGAGCGGTCGCGCCTACCACAAGGGCCCCGGCGATTTGACCGAGGAGCACCGCCCCGCGGTGCAGGCGGCATTCGACACGCAGATCGAGCAGTACCTCGCGTGGGTCGACGGCACGGGTCCGCAGCCGGCGGGTGATTCGATCCGCAAGATGCTCGCGCGACTCGAGGAATCGCTGACGCAGCCGAAGCTCCGGCCGTCGGTCGGTTGCGGCGTCGCGCGCAACATGCAGGCGATCACCGAAGACGGCTCGATCTATCCGTGTCACCGCTACGCGGGCGACAAGGACTGGGTCATCGGACACCTCTCGACCGGACTCGATCCGCACAAGACCGCGCGCTACTACCGCGAGATCCTGTCGAACTACGACAAGCACTGCTCGCACTGCGTCGCGCGGTTCACCTGCGGTGGGCAGTGCCCCTGGTACCTGTCGCTGCCCGACGGCAGCGTGGGCCTGCCGGACGACGCGTCGTGCGACGCGATCCGCGGCGGGATGGAGAAGCAGATCGGGTTGCTCGTCGAGCTGCGTCATCGGCGCGCGCGCGGGAATCGCGCGGCCGAGCTCGCGGCCGCCGAGACGAAGGAGATCGACGAGACATGAGCGCACCGAACGATCCGAATCCCGGCAACGAGTCGACGCGCGGCGAGCACGATCCGGCGAAGCAGCGGCGCGAGTTCCTGCGCAAGCTCGCGGCCTTGGGTCTTGCGCACTTCGGGATCGCGTACGTCGGCAGCGCGCCGCACGCGAGCCCGCGCGCGATGCTCGGCGGGAGCTCCTGCGGCACGATGGACGCGCAGGGCGAGATCGTGCAGGACGCTGCGTGCGGGCTGCCCGCAGCGGCGCCCGAGCGCGACATCGACTGCGGCCTCCTCAGCGAGGTCGGCAACGTCTCGACCGACAACTCGTGCGCGCTGATCAAGGCCGACGGCACGCGCTTCGTCGATCGCGACTGCGGCAAGCTCGACGGTGCGGCGATGCCGAGCGTCGACAACGACTGCGGACTGTCTACGGGGTCGTCCGCGCGCGGGACGCTCGTCGACAATGATTGCGGCAAACTGCTCGGCGCCTCCGAGCCGCCGCAATACGCCCTCGATCAGGACTGCGGTCAGCCCGCCGCCGGCGGCAACGGCAACCTAGCGGACGGCGACTGCGGCAAGCTCTCATCCGCGGGTGCCGCGCCGAACAACGACGCCGACTGCGGATCCCACGCGCCGGCCGGCGGAGGCAATTTGTCTTCGGACGAAGACTGCGGGCTCGCGTACGGCTCGGGGGGAGCGCCGGGCGCGGTGCAGTCCGATCAGGATTGCGGGCTCTCGCTCGATGGCGGGCCGACGACCGAGGCGGACAACGACTGCGGGCAGCAGTCGCAGTACTCGGGTCTGTACCACATCGACAACGGTTGAGTGGTCGTCGCGGCGCGGCGCCTCAGCGCGATTCGATCCAGAACACGTCGGAGACGTGCTCGCGAACGAATGCGAACGTGACCTCGTTGAAGCGCGCGAGCGCGGAATCCGCAGTCGTGAACACGCCGCCGCCTGCTGCACTCGCATCCTCGCTGTAGTCGACCAGCAGTCGGCTGTGCCCTGAGCCCGCGCCGACCGGATAGCCGCGCGCGAGTACCGACTCGATCTCGCGCAGCTCGTACCCGCCCCGTGTGCGCGTGGCGCGGCGTGAATCACGCGATCATGCCGTGCCCGCGGCCCGGCCGCGAGCCCGACGCGGATCGGCGCCCCGTCGCAGCGCCCGGTGGCCCCGGACCCGTCCGCGTGCTCTCATATCCGCCCCCCGATGTTCAAACGCATTCTGATCGCCAATCGCGGCGAGATCGCCCTGCGCGTGATCCGTTCGGCGCGCGAGATGGGCATCGAGACCGTCGCGGTCTACTCCGACTTCGACCGCGCCGCGCTCCACACGCGCATGGCGCACCGCGCGATCGGCCTGGGCGGCGCGCTGCCGCGCGACTCGTACCTGCGCATGGACAAGCTCATCGCCGCCGCGAAGAAGAGCGGCGCCGAGGCGATCCACCCGGGCTACGGCTTCCTGTCGGAGAACGAGGACTTCGCGACCGAGGTCACGAAGGCCGGCCTCGTTTGGATCGGTCCGCCGCCCGGCGCGATCGAAGCGATGGGCGACAAGATCGAATCGCGCCGGCGCATGAAGGCGGCGGGCGTGCCGGTCGTGCCCGGGCTCGTCGAGCCGGTCGCCGACGCGGCCGCGGCGCTCGTCGAGGCCGAGAAGATCGGCTACCCGATCGCGCTCAAGGCCTCCGCCGGCGGCGGCGGCAAGGGCATCCGCGTCGTGCGCTCGAAGGGCGAGCTGCCCGGCGCGTTCCGCACCGCGAGCGGCGAGGCGCAGGCCGCGTTCGGCGACGGCCGGATGTACATGGAGCGCTACCTCGACACGCCGCGCCACATCGAGATCCAGGTGCTGTTCGACAAGCACGGCAACGGCGTGCACCTCGGCGAGCGCGAGTGCTCGGTGCAGCGGCGCCACCAGAAGCTCGTCGAGGAGTGCCCGTCGCCGGTCGTCACGAAGAACCCGAAGCTGCGCGAGCTGATGGGCCAGACCGCGATCAAGGCCGCGGCCGCGGTCGGCTACGAGAACGCGGGCACGGTCGAGTTCCTCTACAGCAAGGGCGAGTTCTTCTTCCTCGAGATGAACACGCGGCTGCAGGTCGAGCACCCGGTGACGGAAATGGTCACGGGCATCGACCTCGTGCGCGAGCAACTGCGCGTCGCGGCGGGCGAGAAGCTCGGCTACGGGCAGGACGCGATCCGCTGGAGCGGCTGGGCGATCGAGATCCGGCTGAACGCCGAGGA
>SCVU01000638.1 GCA_004296785.1 Planctomycetota bacterium | reverse complement strand
GACGGCACGAACTGCGGGTCGATCAGGAACGTCAGCAGGTGCGTGCACTCGTGCAGGCCGACCCACGTCGACATCCCCGGATCCGAGTAGTTGTGGAAGAAGTTCAGCGTCTTGTCGGCCGGTGAGAAGTACCCGGCCACGCCGCCGCCGACGTTCGCCTCGTTGATCTCGCGGAACTCGTCCCAGCTCTTGTAGATGTTCACCTGCATCTTGGTCGAGCGCAGCGTCGGGGTCGGCTTGATGCCGATGCGCGCGTCCATCAGACCGTAGTAGGTCTCGAGCAGGTTCGCGTAGTAGTCGAGGAGTTCCAGCGACGTGTTCGTCTGCACCTTGAAGTGGGCGGTCTCCTTCGTCCAGCCCTTGAAGAAGTCGCTGTGCAGCGCGCGGTCCTCGGTGCGCTTCGCCAGTTCCTTCGCGCGCTTGTCGAGATCGACCTGCAGCGCCGACTTCGTCATCCACTTGCCGTTGAAGCGGACGAAGCCCGACTCGAGCTTCTTCTTCTCGTCGTCGTTCTTCGGGACGTAGTCCGAGACGTCCTCGACGATCTCCGCGGACGCGACGAGATCCTTCGGGCAGTTGACCGTGCCGTGGACGAACGCGATCTCGTAGCCGTCGTCCTTCTGGCGGATCTTCTGCGCCTCGAGGATGCGTCCGTCCTTGGTGATCAAGCGGTCCGCGTGCAGCGCCGGCGCGAGCAGCGCGGCGGCGATGGATGCAAAGAGCAGCGTGTAGCGCATGGTTCGTGTGGCGTTCGTGCGGTGCGTGCGGCGGCGCGCCGCCTCAGCCGACGTAGGCCTTCCAGGACTTCTCGAGCGCGTCGAAATCGACGCCCTGATAGGCGGCGTCGACCGCCTTCTTCGCCTTGCCGGTCTCGCCGAGCACTTCGAGGTACGTGTCGAGGATGCGCTCCCACGCGGGGTCCCAGCCCTTGGCCTTGCCCTTGCCCGTGCGGAGGAACCACACGAGCGACCAGCCCTGCGAGTAGTGATCGCCGATCGTCGTCTGGTACTTGCTCGTCGAGTAGTACTGCGCCTGGCTGTAGCGCACGAGCTCCTTCAGCGGGACGTAGCGACCCTCGTTGAGCATCTCCTTGATCTTGCCGCGCCGCCACGGCGCTTCCTTGATCGCGAAGCGCCCGCCGCGGTAGTCGAAGCCCGAGTAGAAGTCGCCCGTGCCCTCGTTGTACCAGGAGTGCGGAGAGATGTTCCCGTAGAAGTAGAAGATGAACTGGTGGAACGCCTCGTGGTTCAACACGAGCCACGTGTCGTTGCGGCCGTCGCCGCCCTTGTCGTCGAAGAACACGAGCTCCTGCGTGCCCCAGTTCCAGTAGCCCGCTGATCCACCGGGGCCGCCGTACGACATGTACTGATCGCGGTTCGCGCACACGCGCACGACGCTCGTGCGCGCGACTTCCGCCGGATCGGAATCCGCGTCGACTCCGGGCAGCGTGACCTCCGGCCGCGAGTCCTCGTCCTCGTCGTCCGCCTTCTTGCCGTCGCCTTCACCGCCGGTCGAGAGCTTGCGCTTCGCGCGCACCGAGCGGGACTTCTCCTGCGGGTAGTCCTTCTCGTAGACCTTGCGGATCGCCTCCATCCGCTCCATCAGCTCCTGCAGGAACGGGACGTCGTCGACGTTGGACAGGTAGAAGTAGTTCGGCGACTCCATCAGCGTCCAGCCGGGCTGCGACGCGACGCGCGCCTGCAGCTCCGCGCGCTTCTTGTCCTTGAGCGCTGACGGCGGGCCCGGCGTGAAGAGCTTCGCGTTCTTCCGCGACATCTTCGCCGGCAGCGCCTCGACCGGGATTCGCTTGAACGTCTCCGCCAGGCGGCGGAAGTTCGTCTCCCACTCCTTCCAGTCCTTGTCGCGGCCGGGGCCGGCGAACAAGTACGCGACGTCGACGTGCGGCTCGATCTGGTAGACCATCGCGTACGCCTTGACCGGGACCTTCGTCGCGTTGCTCGCGGATCCGAACTGGTCGGCGACCTGGCCGAGGTAGACGAACTCGGTGCACGCGAGGCCGTCGAGCTTGACCTCTTTCTTCGAGTCGAGGCGCCACGCCGAGGTGTTCTCGACCTCGCGCTTCAGCATCTCCTTCGCCCACTGGTCGAAGCTCTCGAAGTTGATCTCGAACTTGATCGTGATCACCTTGTCGGAGTCGCCGGGCTCCTCCTTCTTTTCCTCGTCCTCCTCCTTGTCCTCTTCTTCCTCCTGCTTGACGCGCTCGCGGCGGTCGAACTTCAGGATCCACGCGTGCAGCCCCATGTACACCGCGTCGCCGCCGAGCTGCAGCACCGCGTCGCCCGGCGGGTCGTACTTGCCGATCAGGTTCTTGTCGTTCGGCTGCGGCGGGATGAACTTCCAGTCCTTCGGGTTCTTGACCTTGAAGCCGAGGTTGAGCTTGTCTTCGTAGAACGTCGCGCCGGCCTTCGGGGCCTGCGCGCGCGCGACATCTGCGAGCCCGCACCACGCGAAGGCGAGCGCGAGCACGAGGACGAGCGCGCGCGTCGCGCGCGACAGGAGGGAGGGAGCGGACAAGGCGAGTTCGTGTTCCGCGGTCATCGAGGACTCCAAGGAGTGACGCGCGCTCTCTCGTCGCGCTGTCGGAAGCGCGCGGCCGGCGGCCGCGCGAGAGGGCTGCGCTCGTGTCGGATCGTTCGGCGCTCCGTGCGCGGACGCGTTGCGTCCTCTCGAGGAGGAACGCCGCCTGCCCGCGACCGGATCTCCGTGCCGGTTCATTACAGATGCTGCGCGAGCGGCTCGCAAGGGGCGATTGCCCGGCGCGCGAGAGCGAGAGCGCACGCCGTGGACGCGCGGCGCTGCGCGGGCATTGTCAAAGGCCGGTATGCGCCCAACGCAGCGCGCGCGCGGCGCGTAGCTCGTAACGCCCCCGTCACGAAGCCAGTCCGTCACGAGGCCCGTCACGCGTCCAAACGCGTCACGTCACGCCAATCACTGCCGGGAGAAGGGAGTGCCGCGAATCGAGCCAGCGGGGGGCGCTGAGCTCGAGCGACGCGGCGCGAGCTCCGACCCGGCGCTAGGATCCCCGACATGTCGTCGAAGAACGCGCTGCTCGTCGTCGTCAGCTTGCTCTGTCTCGGTGGCCTCGGCTGGCTCGTCTACGACCAGACGCGCGCGAGCACCGGCCCCGCGGATCTCGAGCGCGCCGGGCCCGCGGCTGCGGGCAGCGCCGCGGAGCGCGATGCCGAGCTGAGCGCGGGAGCCGCCGCTTCCGATGCCGGCGCCGTGCCGGCCGCGCTGCGCGCGCAGGCCGCGCCCGAAGTCGACGCGAGTGCGAAGAAGCCGGCGGCGACCGAGCGCAGCGGCACGAAGGTCATCGGGCGCGTCGTCGACGAGAGCGGGCGCCCGCTGCCCGGCGCCGACGTGCAAGTGAGCAACGCGATGAACGGCGAGTTCTTCAACCGCCTGCGCGAGAACGGCACGGCGCCGCGCCGCGTGACGACCGACAGCGCCGGCCGCTTCGAGTGGATCGGCGCGAAGCCGGGCTCGAACACGGTGAGCGTGCGCGCCGACGGCTACGCGCCGCTCGAGAAGGACGCGCAGATCCCGATCGATGCGGTGCACGACGTCGGCGAGCTGCGCGTCGCGCTCGGCGCGGTGCTGAGCGGTCGCGTCGTCGACGACGCCGGCCGCGGCGTCGCGGGCGCGAAGCTGCACCTGGTCGAGAGCGACTTCGACCTCGCGTTCCCGACGCCCGACGCGCTCGGCGGCGGTCCGCTCGCGACGTGCGAGGCCGACGGCTCGTTCCGCGTCAGCTCGTTCGCGTGCGGCCCGTGGAAGATCCGCGTGCACAGCGAAGACCACCCGGATCGGCTCTTCGAAGGCAACGCCGATCGCCCGGGCTTCGAGGTGTCGGGCCTGCGCTTCGAACTCGCGCCGGGCACCACGATCGAGGGCGTCGCGCTCGGCGTGCCCGCCGACCAGTCCGGCAAGGTCAAGGTGCGCGCGCAGTCGATCGACGAGCAGCGCGCGGGCTTCGGGTTCGGGCTCGGCCTGCGCTCGCGCGAGGCCGAAGTCGGCCCGGACGGCCGCTTCCGCATCCGCGGGCTCGGCGTCGACCAGCGCTGGCAACTGCAACTGCGCAGCGCGACCGCCGGCCCGAGCGGCGGCTTCGACTTCTTCCGCCAGCGCGCGCGCTCGGCGTCGCTGCGCGCGAGCAGCGGCGACCGCGGCGTGCAACTGCGCTGGCAGCAGGACAGCGGCATCGCGCTGCAGGTCGTCGACGCGAAGACGCGCGCGCCGCTCGAGGCGTTCGAGGTGACCGCCGGCCAGGGCTGGCGGATGGAACCGCTGCGCGCCGCGGACGGCAAGACGCAGAAGCTCTTCCCCGACGGCCGCGTGCGCGTCGGCGACCTGTATCCGAACGCGGAGAACGGCGGCGCGAAGATCGAGATCCGCGCGCCCGGCTACGCGGACTGGAAGCGCGAGGACATCGCGCTGCTGGCCGAGGCCGACGTCAACCTCGGCGTGATCGAGCTCGAGCCGACGCCGACGCTCGTCGTCACCGTGCTCGACGCCGCGACGCAGGCGCCCGTGGCCGACGCGCGCGTCTCGCTGCGCCCGGCGCGCAAGGGCGGCGAAGACGGCGAGATGCGGATGTCGATCTCGATCGGCGGAACGGGCGACGACGTCGACATCGACGACGGCAGCGAGACGCGCCGCGCGCGCACCGACGAGAAGGGGATCGCGACGCTGTCGAGCTTCCCCGGCCAGACCTGCACGCTGCGCGTCGAGTCCGAAGGGCGCGCCCCGTTCGCGCAGGAAGACCTGCA
>SCVU01000637.1 GCA_004296785.1 Planctomycetota bacterium | reverse complement strand
GCTCAGCGTGAACACGGCGGCGATCTCGGTGAGCGCGGGCGGCGCGCAGAACCTGAACATCGCGGCGGGGGCGGCGCGCGCGGGCGATTACTACCTGGTCGTCGGGTCGCTGAGCGGGATCAACGGGAGCGCACCGCTCGGGTCGCTGACGCTGCCGTTCGTCGCCGATGCGTACACGGCGTTCACGCTCGCGAATCCGAATTCGGGGCCGCTGGTGTCGACGTTCGGAGTGCTCGACGGAGCGGGGGAGGGGTTGGCGCGCGTGCAGTTGCTGCCGGGCGCGTTCCCGTCGGCGGTGGGGCTCGTCGCCGACCACGCGGTCGTCACGTTCACGAGCGGGCTCGTCGCGGGCGTGGCGAGCGGGGCGGTCGCGTTGTCGCTCGTGCCGTGAGCGACCGTCGCGGACCGCGCTGCGCGCGCGGAGCCGCGGCGCGCCTTTGCGTCCGCGATACACACGCACGTTCGCGCTCGCGTTCGTGCATGCTGTTGAGCGCCGAATCAAGGTCCCTCGCATGAAGCGCACGCGCCTGCACTTGTTGTCGTTCCTCGCCGTCCTCTGCGCCTGCGGCGGCGGCGGCGGTTCCAGCGGCCCGTCGAGCCTCTCCGGCGACGTCGTGCTGCTCGTCGAGGTCGTGTCGCTGCCGGAGAACGAGCCGAACGGTTCGTTCGACGCCGCGCAGCCGATCGGCGCGCTGCACGCACAGCGCCCGCTCGCGATCGACGGCCGCTTCGCCTCCGCGACCGACGTCGACGCGTACGCATTCGTCGCGCGCGAGCCGCTGCACGTCGAGATCGACGTCCGCCCGATCCGCGGCGGCGGCCTGCGCGACGGCGAGCTCGCGATCGCCGCGTTCGACGCCGTCGACCAGACGCTGCGCGCAGAAGGCGACGCGCTCGACGGACGCACGCGCATCGCGTTCGACGTGCAGGGCTCGTTCGACGTCGCGCTGCGTCCGCTCGGCGCGGGCGGCGCGTACCGGATGTCCGTGCGCGCCGAGCCGCTCGACGCGACCTCCGCGCCGCTCGCGTCGCCGCTGGCCTCCGCGCTTGTCGGGCGCGGCGTCGAGCCGTCGTTCGGCAGCGAGCTCGAGATGGGCGGTACGAGCGCGTGGGACGCGTACTGGACGCCCAGCCTCGAGTCGCGCACCGGCGAGTACCTGCTGCTCGCGCGCCCCGGTCGCGATCCCGCGGTCGTCGCCGCCGCGCACGGCGCGACGCTGGTCAGCCGGATTCCGAACGGCGCGGCGCTCGTGCGCCCGCACGCGTTCGCCGCGCAGGGCAGCGCGGGCCCCGGCGTCGTGTCGAGCGAGTTGCGCGCGACCGTCGCGAGCTCGCGCCGCACCGCGGAGTCGCCGGACGTCGAGTGGACCGAGCTCAACCGCGTGCGGCGCGTGAGCGCGTTGTCGCCACGTGCGCTCGCTTCGACGCTCGGCGGACCGCCGAACGACACGTATTACGGCCTGCAGTGGCACTACGACCTGATGCGCCTGCCGCAGGCGTGGCAGACGAGCACCGGCGACGACGCGCTGCTGTTCGCGGTGATCGACACCGGCGAGACCGCGCACCCGGATCTCGATGCGCGCCAGATCGCCGGCTACGACTTCATCCTCGATCCGGCCAGCGCGAAGGACGGCAACGGGCTCGACGCCGATCCGACCGACGAGGGCGACGGCACCGGCCTCGCGCCGTCCTCGTTCCACGGCACGCACGTCGCCGGCACGATCGGCGCGGAGACGAACAACGCGCAGGGTGTCGCGGGCGTCACGTGGAGCGGTCGGCTCATGCACGTGCGCGCGCTCGGCGCGGGCGGCGGCACCGACTTCGACCTCGCCAACGCGCTCTTGTACTCGGCGCGCGTCGCGAACAACTCCGGCACGCTGCCCGCCGAGCGCGCCGACGTCGTCAACATGAGCCTCGGCGGTCCGGGCACGAGCGCGACGCTCTCGTCGGCGGTCGCGCAGGCGTACAACGCCGGCTGCGTGCTCGTCGCGGCTTCGGGCAACGAGAACACGCAGACGAAGTCGTACCCGGCCGCCTACAGCGGCGTGATCTCGATCGGCGCCGTCGATGCCAACGGCGTGCGCGCGCCATACTCGAACTACGGCACGTGGCTCGACCTCGTCGCGCCCGGCGGCGACCTGACGGCGGACCTGGACGGCGACACGTATCCGGACGGCGTGCTGTCGACGCTGATGGACGATTCGTCGCCGCCGCTCGCGCCGATCTACGCGTTCTACCAGGGCACTTCGATGGCCTGCCCGCACGCGGCGGGACTCGCGGGGCTCGTGCTCGCGGTCGATCCGCTGCTGACGCCGGCGCAGGTCGAGTCGATCCTCGTGTCGACGGCCACCGACCTCGGCACGGCGGGCAAGGACAACTTCTACGGCAACGGGCTCGTCAACGCCGAGCTCGCGCTGCAGATCGCCAGCGGCGCCGGCGGCGGCGCGCCGGTGCTCGGGCTGACGCCGACGACGCTCGCGTTCGGCGCGACGACGACGTCGCTGTCGAGCGCGGTGTCGAACATCGGCGGCGGCGTGCTCGACGTCACCGGCGTCTCGACGAGCACCGTCGACGGCGCGCCGTGGCTCAGCGCGTCGATCGTCGGTCCGGGCAGCGCGAGCGCCGATGCGTCGTCGATCCTCGTGACCGTGAACCGAACCGGCCTCGCCGACGGCGCGTACTCGGGCACCGTGACGGTGACGAGCAACGGCGGCGGCGCGGTGATCTCGGTCTCGATGGAGGTCGAGGACGTGCCGGTCTTCCCGGCGGTCGACGTGTACGTGCTGCTCGTCGATGCGGCGACGTACGAGACGGTCGCGGAGGA
>SCVU01000636.1 GCA_004296785.1 Planctomycetota bacterium | reverse complement strand
GCGGATGCTCGCGCGCACGCAGGAGATCCCGGGGGAGATCGCGCGGCGGATCCCGATCTATGCGCCCGGGACCGCTGCGCCGGCGGCCGATCTGGCGCGCGAGCGGGCGCGTTCGTTCCTCAGTCCCGTGCTGACCGCGCTCGAGCGCAAGCTGCCGGGCGTCGAGCTGCGGATCCACATCGGCGCGGCGCCCGCGGGCGGCTAGCTTGATGCGCGCGGGCGCCGCGGATACAACATTCCCCCTGAATTGGCCGCCGAGGCGGCCGTTCGGAGTCCCCACGGCGAGCTCAAACGACAGCGACGAACATGGCCAAGGCGAAGATCAAGTCCGGAGGTCCGCTGCGCGGCAAGGCCCGCGTGCGCAAGATCGGCATGGGCTCCGGCCGCTACTGGATCAAGCAGAAGCGCGCCAAGCGCGGTTGAGCGCTGCGCTCGCCGCTCGCCACCGCGCCGAGCGCGGCGGCGTCCGCTTTGACTTCCAGCGGGGCGTGCGCTCTGCTGAACTCCGATGATCTCGCGCGCCTCCGAGTACGCGATCCGTTCGCTGACGTTCCTCGCACTGCAGGAGCGCAACTCGTTCCATCTCGCGCGCGACATGGCGGAGCGCCTCGGGATCCCCGCGCCTTTCCTCGCGAAGATCCTGCAGCCGCTCGTGGCGCGCGGGCTCGTGCGCAGCCAACGCGGTCGCAGCGGCGGATTCCGGCTCGCGCGCGATCCGGCGCAGATCACGCTGTTCCAGATCGTCGACGCGCAGGAGAACCTCGGCAAGGTGCGCCAGTGCATGCTCGGGCAGGCCGAGTGCAACGACGAGCGCGCGTGCCCGCTGCACCAGTACTGGACGCGCACGTCGGATGAGTACCTCGCGATCCTCGACGGCACGACGCTGCGCGATCTCACGCGCTTCACCGAGCAGCGCGAGGACAGCGGCTACCCGCTGCCGCTGCGGCCGCGCTAGCCGACGTCGCGCGGCGAGCGCCAGTCGCGCGGCCACGCGCCGAAGTGATCGGCGCCGCCGTCGGTGACGACGACGATGTCCTCGAGGCGGATGCCGAAGCGGCCGTACAGGTAGATCCCCGGCTCGTCGGACAGCGTCATCCCGCTGTGCAGCTCGACCTCGCTGCCGCCGTCGAAGTACGGGTCCTCGTGGCCCTCCATGCCGATGCCGTGGCCGAGTCGGTGCGTCAGCGCCGCGTAGCCGCCGCCGTAGCCGGCGGCCTCGATCACCGCGCGCGCCGCGCGGTCGACGTCGCGGCAGCGCACGCCGGGCCGCACGACCTCGAACGCAGCCTGCTGCGCGCTGCGCACGGTCTGCCACGCGCGCACGACGTCCGCGTGCGGCGCGCCGAAGGGCACCCACGTGCGCGTGGTGTCGCTCTGGTAGCCGTGCAGCGCACCGCCGGTGTCGACGAGCACGACGTCGCCGTCGCCGATGCGCACCTCGTCGTGATCGCCGTGCGGGAACGCCGCGGCCGCGCCGATCAGCGCGAGCACCCAGACGTCGGTCAGGCCGAGCGCCTGCTGCGCGGCGCGCATCCGCGCGGCGACCGCGGCGCCGTTCATGCCGGGCTCGAGCGTGTCGGCGGCGGCGGCGATCGCGCGCTGCGTGAGCTCGCTCGCGCGGCGCATCAACGCGAGCTCATGCGCATCCTTGCGCGCGCGCGTGGCGAGCAGCGCATCGCGCGCGATGCGGCAGCGCTCGCGGCCGTGCACCGAAGCGAGACCGTCGGCGGCGAACAGGCGCAGCTGCGGATCGAAGCCGATGCGCTCGATGCGGCGGCGCGCGAGCTCGGCCGACGTCGGCGCGAACGCGTACTCGTGCTCGTGCCACTCGACGAGCGCGGCGTCCTCGATGCCGGCCTTCGCGAGCTTCTGCTTCGCCTTCGGCGCCTCGAAGGCCGGCGTGATCCACAGGCTCGTGCCGTCGGCGAGCACGCACAGCGCGAACAGCCGCTCCGAGCGACCCCACGAGACGCCGGACAGATAGCTGAGCGTCGGGCCGGGCTCGCACACGAACGCGTCGAGCCCGAGCGACGGCAACAGCGCGGCGAGGCGCGCGCGCCGCGCGCGGTGTTCGTCGGGTCCGATCGGCGGGGGAGCGAAACCAGGCGCTTTCGCGTCGCGCGCGAGGTCGGCAAACAGCTCGCGCTCGCGCGCGGCTTCCTCGGCGCTCTGGTTCGCCGGCTGCGGCGCGTGGCGCGCGGCCGCGCAGCCGCAGCCGAGCGCGGTCGCGGCGAGCCAAGCGCGACGCGAGAGTCCGGACGAGCTCACGCCGCGCGACTCTAGCGGCTCGCCGGCGCGCGTTCCACGCGGGCGTCGAGGTGACGGCGCAGGAACGCTTCGATGCGCTGGTACTGATCGAGCCAGTGCGGACCCGAGTCGTACGTGTGGCCCTGGCTCGGGTAGAGCATCAGCTCGAACGATTTCCCGTGCAGCACGAGCTGCTCGACGACGCGCAGCGTGTCCTGCGCGAACACGTTGTCGTCGCGCAGGCCGTGCAGCAGCAACAGCGGATCGCGCAAGCCCTCGACGTGGTCGATCGGCGAGCTCTGCGCGTACGCGTCGGGATTCGACGACGGCTTGCCGAGGCGCGGCTGCGTGTAGGTCGGGTGGTAGCTGCGCCAGTCGGCGACGGAGCGCAGCGCGGCGCCGGCGCGCCAGCGGCCGGGCTCGGTGAACAGCGCCATCAGCGTCAGGAAGCCGCCGTACGAGCCGCCGTACAGCGCGACGCGCTCGCGATCGAGCGCGCGCTCGTGCGCGAGCGCGTCGAGCGCGGCGTGGATGTCCGCCAGCTCCTTCTCGCCGAGGCGGTCTTTGATCGCGGTGCGGAACGCGCGGCCGTAGCCCTTGCTGCCGCGGTAGTCGACGTCGACGACCGCGTATCCCAGGCGCGCGAGCCGCGCGTGGAACATCCAATTCAGCGGATACTCGGTCAGCGAGTCGGTGACGTTCTGCAGGTAGCCCGCGCCGTGCACGAACACGACGCACGGCGCGTCGCGCCGCTGCGGCAGCCACACGTTCGCCCACACCGTCGTGCCGTCGGCGGAAGTGAACGAGCGGCGCCCCGGTCGCAGCCACTGCACGCGCGTGAACGCCTCGGGCGCGGTCGATGTCAGCGGGCGCGCGCCATCGGCGTCGCTCGCCCAGATCTCGGCGGGGACACCACTCGATTCGTGGACGAACGCGACGACGGAGCCGTCGCTGTTCGCGCGCGCATCGGTGTTGAAGCCGTCGGGCTGGCGCAGGCGCCGCGCGTCGAGCTTGTCGAAGTCGTGTTCGAGCACGAACAGCTCGTGTCGGCCCGGATCGCTCGCCGCGCTCTCGACGAGCAGTCCGCCGGCGCGCAGCGGTTGCAGTCGGTCGAGCTCGCCGGCGAAGGCGGGCGTCGGCGTGGACAGGCTCCACTCGAGGCTCGCGCGGTCGCCGCGCTCGACGCCCGCGTACCAGATCGGCCAGTGCGAGGCGCCGTTGCTGAAGATCGACGGCTGTGGCGCCGCATCCCAGACGAGCTGATTCGCCGGACCGCCGACCCAGCCCGCGCAGGAGTTGCGCAGCGGACCGCGCTCGCTCCAACCGTCGCGATCGATCGCGAGGTAGCGCTGCTCCGTCCAATCGGGCGAGCTCCATCGAACGATCAACTGGTCGCCCTGCGGCGTCCAGTCGACGATGCCGTACCAGCCCGCGTCGAAGGGCTCGGCGAGCGCGATCTCGCGGCGCTCGCCGGTCGCCGTGTCCCAGCGGTACATGCGCACAGCCTGCGGGCCGTCCTCGGCCGTCTCGCGGCGCCCGTCGCGCGTGCTGACGCGCGCGGTCAGGTAGTCGGGCACCGGGATCGGGCCCTTGAGGTGGCTCTTGTCGCGCGTCATCGCGAAGACCCAGCGACCGTCCGGCGACAAGCGCTCGTGCTCGCGGTTCTCGAGCGAATCGTAGTCGAGCAGTTCGACCGCGCGGCGCTCCGCGTGCAGCCAGATCTGCGGGCGCGGCTCGTGCGTGGGTGCGGACTCGGGCTGACTCTCGGCAGGCGGCGCGGCGCGGACGATCGCGGCATCGGGTGAGAACGCCACCGCGAGATCGCGCGACCAGCGCAGCGCGCTCGCCTTCGGAGCGAGCGACTCGTTCCACCACACGAGGTCGCTGCGCTCGAGCGGCCGCCGCGCCTGTGCGAGTTCCGCGCTGACGAGGAACAGGTCCTCCCCGTCGTAGACGAACAGGTTGTCGCGGCTCGCGAGGTCCGTCGGTCGATCGAGGAGTCCCGCGACGGCCTCGCGCGCCTCGAGCCGCTCGATCTCGCCGAGCGTGCCGGCGAGCGCGTTGGCCGATTCCGCCGCGCTGCGCCGCCGCTCCGGCAAGAGCTCGTCGCGCTGGCGCGAACACGGATCGATGCGCCACAGGCCGGTGCCGCGCGCGACGAATAGCTGTCCGCCGCGCACGTCGTACGTCCACGCAGACGGCTCGCGCTCGTCGCGGGACGGTTGCGACTCCGGCGCCGATTGGGGCGCCGTCTCGGGCCGCGGGGGCGGCGGCAGAAGCTCCGCGAGCTCGACGCCGCAGCGCTCGCCGGCGCGCGGGCCGCTGGTTTCGATCAGGCGCAGCGCGCCGTCCTCGTGCGCGTACGTCGCGATGCCCGGCGACCAGCGCACGACGACGCTCGATCCGTCGGGCGCGATCGCGAGCAGCTGCGGCCGCTTGTCGAGCAGTTCGGCGCCGCCGAAGATCTGCGCGAGCGTCGGCACGCCGAGCGGCTCGCCGCCGCGCTGCACCGTCGCGCAGGCCGGGGCGAGCGCGAGCAACGCGAGCAGGTACGCGCGCCGCATCAGGTCGGAACCTCGCGCGCATCCGGCGACTCGTGCGCGTCCGCGAGCAGCGACTCGGGCGCGCCGCCGTGCACGCACAGCGCCGAACCGCGCTGCTTCGCGCGGTACATCGCCGCGTCCGCGACGCGCAGCAGCTGCGCGCCGTCCGCGCCGTGCTCCGGGTGCAGCGCGAGGCCGAGGCTCGCCGACACGCGCAGGACCGCGCCCTCGAACTCGACCGGCGCGCGGATCGCCTCGAGCACCTTGCGCGCGACCGCGCGCACGTCGTCGTCGCCCGCCAGGCGCGGCAACAGCAGCGCGAACTCGTCGCCGCCCAGGCGCGCGATCGTGTCGCCGCGGCGCAGCGCGACGCGCAGTCCGTTGGCGACGCTGCAGAGCACCGCGTCGCCGGCGCGGTGCCCGTGCTCGTCGTTGACGCGCTTGAACCCGTCGAGATCGATGTAGAGCACGCCGAGCCGCGTCTGGTGGCGCCGCGCGTGCTCGAGCTCGAGCTGCAGGCGGTCGTGCAGCGTCACGCGGTTCGACAGCCCGGTCAGTTCGTCGCGGTACGCGAGCTCGCGCATCGCATCGGTGTGCCGTTCGCGCTCGCTCGCGTCGCGCAGCACGAGCACCTCGCCGCACAGATCGCCGGCCGCGTCGCGCAGCGGCGCGCGGCTGTGGTCGACCGGCAGGTCGGGCAGGCCGGGCCGCTGCAGCCACTGCGTGCTCGCCCGCTCGTCGCGCTCGCCGGGCAACTCGCCGCCCAGCGGATCCGCACCCGCGCGCTCGCGCAGCGCGAGGAGTTCGGACAGCGGCCGCCCGACCAGTTCGTCGGCGCGCCGGCCGAGCAGCTCGCTCGCGCGCGGATTCGCGAAGCGCACGCGGCCGCGCGCATCGGTCGAGATCACCGCGTCGTCGATGCTCTGCAGCGTCGTGCGCGTGAACTCGCGCTCGGCGTACAACCGCTGCTCGATCGACAGGCGCCGCAGCGCGAGCTCGCGCGTGATCCACAGCACGAACGCGATCAGCACGCGGTCGACGATCTCGTGCGCGGACAGGCCGAAGCCCTCGTGCAGGCGCCACGGGCCGCTGCCGTACTTCCAACCGAGGATCGGCAGCAGCGCGAAGTTCAGCGCCTGCGCGAGCCAGTAGATCGGCACGCGCGAGCGGTCGGCGCGCACCCACAGGCTGATCAGGAGCGGCACGACGTGCACGACCCCGGCCGCGAAGTCGCCGCGCTCGCGCAGGTTCAGGAATACGTCGATCGCGAACACGCCGACGCACAGCGCGAGCGGGGCCCAGCGCCGAACCCACGGGCGGGCGTCGGCGGGCGTCTGGGTGGGGGCGTCGGGCATCGCGCTCCCGCGCACCGTACGCCGCGCTCGGAAGCGTTTTCAAGGGGAGCGCGCGGCGATCAAGCCGCCGCCCGTGCCGGCCCGATCTACGCTCCATGCGCGTTCCCCGCCGCTTGACCTGGCGCGATCTGCTGCGCCCCGCGCGCGTCGTCGTGTGCGCGGCGCTCGCGTGGCTGCTGCTGTTCCAGGTCTCGGTCGTGCGCGGCAGCTCGATGGCGCCCGGCATCAGCGACGGCGATCGGATCCTGATCGAGCCGTGGAGCTACTGGGTCGGCGACGTGCGCCGCGGCGACATCGTCGTGCTGCAGTACCCGCTCGATCCGACGATCGACTACATCAAGCGCGTGATCGGGCTGCCGGGCGACATCGTCGCGCTCGCCGGCGGCCGCGTGTGGGTCAACGGCGATCCGCTGCCCGAGCCGTACGCGATCGCCGACGAGCTCGCGTGGCACGTCGAGCGCGTCGAGTCCGGCCACTGCTTCGTGCTCGGCGACAACCGGCCGCGCTCCTCCGACAGCCGCGAGTTCGGCCAGGTGCCGTTCGACCACCTGCGCGGACGCGTCGACCTGTGCGTGTGGCCGCCGACGCGCGTCGGGTTGCTGCAGTAGCGAACTGGTTGCAGTGGCCGCGCGCGCCGCGCGGTCTCTAGACTGTTCGCGATGTCCGCCGCCGTGCCGCCCCATGCAGGCGCTCTGCCCGTCGCCCTGGTGACGGGCGGCGTGCGCGGCATCGGCCTCGCCTGCGCGCGCGAGCTCGCGCGGCGCGGCTACGAGGTCTGGGTCGGCTGGCGCAGCTCCGAGCAGCGCGCCGCGCGTCTGTCCGAGGAGTTCGGCGGCCGCATGCTGCGCGCGGATCTCGCGGATCCGAGCGAGGCGCAGCGGCTGGCCGACGAGCTCGCGCGCACGCGCGCCGGCATCGACGCGTGGATCCACTGCGCGGGCGACTACCACGCGGGCCCGCTCGAATCGACCGGCGCCGAAGTGCTGGCCGAGCTGTGGTCGAGCAACGTCGTCACGTTCCACAACACGTGGCGCGCGCTGCGGCCGCGGCTGCGCGCGCGCGCGGCGAACGGCGGGGCGCGCGTGCTCGCGTTCGGCGCGCCCGGACTGGCCGGGCTGCGCGCGCGGCGCGACGCGGCCGCGTACGCGGCGGTGAAGAGCGCGCTGGTCGTGCTCGTGCGCTCGCTGGCGGTCGAGGAAGCGGCGCACGGCGTGACGTTCCACGTGCTGTCGCCGGGCCTCGTTCCGCACGACGCCGCGCACGCGCAGACGCTCGATCCGCGGATGCTCGAGCGCGTGCCGCAGCGGCGCGCCGCGTCGCCCGACGAGATCGCGCGCTGCGCGGCGTGGCTCTTGTCGGACGAGGCGCGCCACGCGACCGGCAGCGAGCTCGTCGTCTCCGGAGGCTGGATGCTGTGAGCTCAGTGCGCCTCGTGCTGCTCGCGCTGTGCGCCGCGCTGCTTGCGAGCGCGTGCGGCGACGCGCGCCCGTCCGCGCCGCGCGCGCGCTCGGTGCTGCTGGTCACGCTCGACACGACGCGGCGCGACGCGCTCGGCATCTACCGCGATCTCGCGAGCAACCACGCGCCGCGGCCGGACGTCAGCCCGAACCTCGACGCGCTCGCGCACGAGTCGGTCGTCTACACGCGCTGCAGCACGACCGCGGCGCTGACGCTGCCCGCGCACGCGTCGATGCTGACCGGGCTGTACCCGGTGCGGCACACCGTGCACATCAACTCGATGCAGGCGCTGCCGCAGACCGCGTGGACGCTGGCCGAGGCGCTGCAGCAGGAGGGCTACGACACCGCGGCCTTCGTCGGCGCCGTCGTGCTCGACCGCGCGTTCGGCATCGCGCAGGGCTTCGACACGTACACCGCGCCGGTCGCGCCGAAGGTGCAGGAGACGCTGGACTACGGCGAGCGCCCGGCGCGCGCGGTCGCCGACGATGCGCTGGCGTGGCTCGAGCAGCGCGACCGCGCCAAGCCGTTCTTCGCGTGGCTGCACTTCTACGATCCGCACCTGCCGTACAAGCCGCCGGCCGAGTTCCGCGAGCGGGCCGGCAAGAACGCGTACCACGGCGAGGTCGCGTACGTCGACCACGTGCTCGCCGACGTGTTCGCGAAGCTGAAGCAGCAGGGGCTGTGGGACGAGCTGCTCGTGATCGTGACCGCGGACCACGGCGACAGCCTCGGCCAGCACAACGAGGACACGCACGGTCCGCTCGCGTACGAGACGACGATCGCGGTGCCGATGTTCGTGCGCTGGCCGCGCGGCGCGCACGGCGGCACGCTCGATCACACGCTGACCAGCGTGACCGACGTGTACCCGACGGTGCTCGAGTCGCTCGACCTGCCGCTGCGCGACGCGATCGACGGCGCGAGCCTGTGGCAGGCCGCCTCGTCCGGGCGCGAGGGCGTCTACATGGAGGCGCTGTACGGCTACCACGCGTTCCGCTGGAGCCAGCTGCTCGGCTGGCGCGACGAGGAGGGCAAGTACCTGCACAGCGCGCGGCCCGAGTACTACGACGTCGACGCGGATCCCGACGAGGTGCGCGACCTCGTCGCCGAGCGCCCGCAGCAGGTCGAGCGCGCGCGCGAGCGGCTGAAGCAGCTGTTCGCGATGAAGAAGCTCGAGGTCGGCGAGGCCGACAAGGTCGACGGTTCGATGCTCGCGAAGGTCGCGATGCTCGGCTACGTCGGCACCGGCTCGATGGGCAACCTGATCACGGGGACCGACGCGAACCCGCTCGACACCGGCGATCGACCCGCGCCGAACGACTGCATGGAGCGCTACATGAAGTCGACGCTCGCGCAGTCGCAGCTGTTCTCGAACCAGGGCGCGATGGCGATCCCGCTGCTCGAGGCCGTGCTCGCCGGCGAGCCGCGCAACCCGAACGCGCTGTTCCAGTACTCCTCCGCGCTGATCCAGGCGCGCCTGTTCGAACAGGGGCTCGCGGCCGTCGAGCGCGCGCTCGAATGGGGCGAGGCGTGGTACGGGCTGCACCGCAACAAGGGGATGTGCCTGGAGGGGCTGAATCGAATCGACGAGGCGGTCGCCGAGTACGAGAAGGCGCTCGCGCTCGAGCCGGACCTCACGACGGTCTGGCTGCGCTTGTCGGACATCGCGAAGAAGCGCGGCGACGACGCCGAGGCCAAGCGCTGCTACGACCGCGCGGTCGAGCTCGGCCTGCCGACCGACGGATCCGCGCCGCCGCCGCCTAAGTGAGCGCGGGCCGCGCGATCGCGGTCACGAGCGCGCCGATCCCGTCGATCGCGCACGTGACGGTGTCGCCGTCGACGAGCGGTCCGACGCCCGCCGGCGTTCCCATCAGGATCACGTCGCCCGCGTAGAGCGAGAGGTGGCGCGACAGCCACTCGATCGCGTGCGGCACGTCGACGACGAGATCGCGCGTCGATGCGCGCTGGCGCTCCTCGGTCGCGCCGTCCGCGTGCCGCACGACGCACGTGACCGCGAGGTCGGCGAGATCGAGGTCTTCGCGCGGCACGAAGCACGGCCCCAGCGGACAGAACCCGTCCATGTTCTTCGCGCGGAACCACGGGTACTTGAGCTCGCGGTCGTGGCCCTGCAGCGAGCGCGCGGTCAGGTCGTTCGCGACCGTGTAGCCGGCGACGTGCTCGAGCGCGTGCTCGAGCGAAATGTCCGCGCCGCCGCGGCCGATCACGACCGCGAGCTCGACCTCGTGGTCGACGCGCTGCGCGTACCACGCGCGCACCGCGACGCGCGCGCCCGAGCCGACGACGGTCTCGGGCAGCTTGTTGAAGAACAGCGGCTCCTCGGGCACGGCCTCGCCGAACTCCTCCGCGTGCGCGCGGAAGTTCTTGCCGAGCGCGAGCATCTTGCCCGGCCGCGTCGCGAGCGGCGCCAGCAGCGCGCCGTCGCGCGGATCGGCGACGCGCGCCGCGCGGCCGCGCGCGAGCTCGTCCAGCGCGTGCGCGCGCCATGCACCCGCAGCGCGCGGCAGCCCGCGCAGCTCGAAGCACTCGCCGTCGTGCTCGACCACGTCGCCGCGGTCGGTCCGATAGATCCGCATGGCCGGGCGCTCAGCGCGGCAACGCGTACGACAGCGTCAGCAGCGCGTACGACGTCGCGAGCACCGGGTTGCCCTCCCACCAGCGCGGGCTGTTGTCGTTCTTCCAGCTGCCGTCCTGGCGCTGCATCGCGGTCATGCGGCCCGCGAGCTCGGCGCGCCACGCGTGCGCGTTGCCCGCGCGGTCGGTCAGCGTCTCCGCGCCGTACAGGTCGAGCGCGCGGCCCATCGAGTGGAAGTAGTAGAACAACCCCTGGTACGGCGCCGCCGGATCCGCGCCGCCCTCGAAGCCGGGATTGACGTCGAGCGTGTAGTTCTCGCACAGCCACTTCCACGCGGCCGCGACGCGCGGGTCCTCCTTGGTCAGGCCGGCGAACAGGTAGCAGCGCAGCAGCGCGTAGGTCATCGAGCCGTACGAGCGCGGCACCTTGGTGCCGTCGGCGAGCGTGACGAAGCCGGCCTTGCTCTCGCCCGGCGCGTAACCGGCGCCGCCGTCGTTGCCGCTCTTCACGGTCGCCTTGCCATCCACCGCGACGACGTCGTTCGACTCCGAGCGGTTCTGGCAGCGCTGCAGGAACACGAGCGCCTTCTGGAACGCCGGGTCCTTCTGGTCGAGCCCGCTCGCGGCGAGCGCTTCGAGCGCCATCGACAGATTCGACAGGTCGGGCCGCTCGTCGCCGCCGTACCCGATGCCGCCGTAGTAGCGATCGCCCTCGCTGTAGCCCGAGCCCTCGTCCGACTGCAGCGACTTGAGGAACACCTGCGCCTCGCCGACCAGCGCGCGGTCCTGCGGCCGGCCGGCGGCCGACACCGCCATCACGAGCGCGCTCGTCACGTAGTTCGACATGCCGCTCTCGCGAATCTTGCCCGACCGATAGAGCTCGGTCAGCCAGTCGAGGCCCGCTCCGAGGGCCGCGTCGACTTCGGGCGGGCGCGGCGCGGGCACGCGCGCGAGCGCGGCGAGCGCCATCGCGGTCACGCCCGCGTCGGCCTTGCCGTCGCGGCCGAAGCGGCCCGGCTGCCCGGCGATCGCCTGGGTCAGCAGGAACTTCGCGCCGCGCTCGATCGCGGCCGTCGCCTTGGCGCGATCGGCCGGCGTGAACGCCGGCAACGCCTTCGTCTCCTTCGGCGCCGCCGGCTGCGCGTCCTTCAGCAGCACGCGCCAGCACGAGTTCAGCGCGAGCACTCCCTCGGCCGTCGCGGCGACCGCGCCCTGCGGGCCGTCCCACGACGCGTCGGGCTTGCGCTTGCCGATCCACTCGGCCGCGAGCTTGCGCGCGGCGGCCGCATCGGCGGGATCGACGGCCGGCTGGATCCCCACTTCGCCCATGCGCGGCGACAGGAACGCGAGCGCGCGCTTGAGCGTGTCGGCGGCGCTGCCCTCGGGCAGCGCGGTCAGCGCGGCGACCGCGAGCGCGGTCGTGTCGGGGATCCGCTCCTTCGGCGTGCTCGGATCGGCGATCGAGCCGTCCGCGCGCTGCTTGCCCTGCAGGAACGCGACCGCGCGCGCGATGAACGGGCCGTCGGACGGCACGTACTGGCGCGGGCTCTGCGCGAACGCGCGCAGCACGAGCGCGGTCGGCTCGACGCCGCCGTACGAGCCGGTCGCGAGCTCGATCTTCGTGCGCAGCCAGTGCAGCGACGGATCGATCTCGTCGGAGATCTTCGAGGCGTCCTGCGCGCGGGTGGGGGCGGCGAGCAGCGCGGCGGCGAACAGGAACAGGGCCAGGCGAGCGAGCCGGAGGGGCTGGAACATGGCGGTCATTAACGGGCCGCCCGTCCTCGGGTTCAAGCGCGCGCCCGGCGGCCTAGGGCGTGAACTCGACGCGCAGCGCGTTGCTCGCGAATTCGACGCTCAGCGCGCTCGGATCGAGCGTCAGGAACGCGTGGTACGCGCTCTGGCCGGCGAACGAGCCGAGCCCCGCGGGCAGCGTGAACGACGCGCTCGCCTTGCCGGCGGCCGAGAGCACGCCGAGCGAAGCGCCCAGCGGCGCCTGGTTCGGATACGCGAGCGTGAACGCAAAGTAGCCGTCGGCGTCGATCGGCAGCGTGAACGCGCCGGCGCTGGTGCCGGGCGGCGCGGGATCGAGCGAGCCGAGCACGAGGTACAGCTCGCCGCCGTGCGCGGCGCCCGCGTCGAGGCTCAGCGCCTGCGCGCCGCCCGTCGCGGTCGAGAGCTTGCCCTTGTCGCCCGACAGCGCCGCCGCCGGGAGCACGTTGAAGCTGCGCGTCTGCGTCAGGTACGCCGCGCGCAGCGCCGGGTCCTTGACGAACGCGGTCGGGTCGACGACGGTCGCGCTGACGACGTGCGGCCACGGTTCGAGGCCGAGCGCGGCGAGATTCAGCGTCGGTCCCGTCGCACCGGGAATCGCGACTCCGTCGAGCTTCCACTGCACCGTCAGGCTGTGCCCGATCGGATCGGCGGGATCGACGAACAGCGTCTCGCTGCCCGTGTACGTCTGCGCGGTGCCCGAGCCCGTCTCGATCGGATCGACGATCTTGTAGATCTCGACGACGATCGACTCGATCGACGGCAGGTTGAACGGCCGGCCGAGATTGCGCATCAGCGAGTTGTTCGTCGGCCGGTACACGCCGAACTGGCTGTACACCGCGCCCTGGAACGCGGAGACCGCGCCGTCGTAGGCGGGATCGTTCGTGCCGAGCCACAGGTGCCACTTCTTGAACTGCGCGGCGAGCGCGCTCGCGGTCAGCGTCGATGCATTGCGCTCGGTCGGCTCGCCGCCGCTGTACGTCGCGGGGCCGCCGTAATCGTACTCGTCGGCGAGATCGCCGAGCGCGTGGCCGAGCTCGTGCAGCAGGATCTCCGTCGCGAGGCCGTTGCCGCCCGCGGCGGTCGCGAGGTCGTTGGCCGGATAGCCGGCGCCGCCGTAGGTCGACGAGTTCGCCAGCGCGACGACGACGTCGAAGTCGGGCGCATTGTCGGCATACGAGTACGCCTTCGAGACGTTGACGCACAGCAGGCGCTCGATGCCGCCGCACCAGAAGCCCATGTCGAGCGCCGTGTTCTTCAGCACGCCCTGCACCGGGTCGTGATCGACGCCGGACTGGCTCGACACGACGTCGATCGCGTGCGTCGCGTAGTAGTTGCGATAGGTCTTGAACGGCTCCTCGAGGAAGTAGTTCGCCGTCTGCAGCGCGACGTGGTTCGCGTACAGCGCGAGCTGCGCGCTCGTGTAGCCGTCGCCGACGAACACGAGGTCGACGCGGTTCGAGTGGCCGCCCGCGGCGACGCCGCCCTGCAGCGTGCGCCACGGCGCGGGAATGCGCTCGCGCGGCGCGGAGCGGTCGGGCACGAGCACGCGCGCGCGTCCGCCGGACAGCGAGCCGTCGGGCTCGGCGCGGTCGTAGTAGACGAGCGCTTCGCGCAGCGCGGGGGACGACTGCGCGGCCAGCGGGGACACGGCGAGCAGCGAGAGCAGGAGGCGCATCTCGCTAGCTTATCGGCGCGAGCTTGACTCCTGTGCCGTAGGCGAGGATCTCGGCCGCGCCGTCGGCGATCTCGCAGGCCGTGATGCGCAGCGCGACGACCGCGTCCGCGCCGTGGGCGCGCGCGTGCTGGACGAGCCGGTCGAGCGCCTGCTCGCGCGCTTCGGCGAGCAGCTTCGTGTACTCGGGGATCTCGCCGCCGAGCGCGTTCTTGATCAGCGCCGTCGCGTCGGTCGCGACGGAGCGGGCGCGGACGGTCGAGCCGCGCGCGAGGCCGGTGTAGCTCGCGATCGCGCGGCCGGGGACTTCGTCGGTGGTGCAGAGGATCATGGCGGTGCGGTGGGGGACGGCCGGCGCGTCAGCGCTCGACGTGGACGTATGGGTCGACCGCGCGCGTGCGCAGCCGCGTGCGGAGCACCGCGCCGAGCGCGGCCGCGGCGCAGACCAGCGCGAGCGCCGCGCACGCGAGCCACGCCGGCTCGAGCTTCGGCGCGCCGCGCGTGGCGGCGAGCGCGAGCGCGCCGAGCGCGGCGACGACGCCGCACAGCAGCGCGATCCTTCGCAGCAGCGCCTGCACCCGGTCGACGCGCAGGCGCGCCCACTCGGCCTCCAGCGGCGCCGGCGGCAGCGCGAGCCGCGCGGCGATCTCGAGGCGCCGCAGTTCGGCGACCTCGCGTGCGAGCGCGGGCTCGCGCAGCAGCCGCTGCTCGAACGCGGCGCGCGCGTCGCGCTCGCCCTCGCCGTCGAGCTCGCCGTCGACGTACGCCATCGCGACGAGCTCGTCGCGCGTCGGTTCCCGCTCACTCGTCGAATCTGCGCTCACGCGCGCCTCCTTCCGGCGGGCTCCGCCTTGTCCGGCGCGCCGAGCTCGATGCCGGCGAGGTGCGGCGCGAGCTTCTCGCGCAGCCGGCGCCGCGCGTGGAACAGCCGCGACATCACGGTGCCCTCGGGGATCGCGAGCACGCGCGCGATGTCGCGATACGAAGCCGATTGGAAGTGGCGCAGCACGAGGATCTCGCGGTCGCGCGCCGACAAGCCGCGGAACGCGCGCCAGAAATCGCGCGCGAGCTCGGAGCCCGCGGCACCCTCGGCCGGCGATTCCGACTCGAGGTCGGCGATCTCGAAGTCCGGCTCGCCGCCGTCGTCCGCCTGCCCGGTCGCGGGCCGCAGCCGGCCCTGCCGGCGCAGGTGGCTGAAGCACGTGTTGCGCAGGATGCGGTGGAACCACGGCAGGAACGCCTCCTCGTCGCGGAAGCTCGCGCGCGCGCGGAACACCTTGAGGAACGCGTCCTGCGACAGGTCGAGCGCGTCCTCGCGCGAGCCGACGAAGCCCTGCGCGACGCGCGCGGTGCTCGGCCCGAGCAGCGCGACGAGATGATCGAACGCGCCGGCATCGCCGCGCTTGACCTCGCGCATCAGGCGCGTCGCCTCCGCTTCCATGGCCGGGCCGTACGCGGCCGGCGCCGCGGTCTTCATTTCCTCCGGCTGGTTCCGCGGGCTCACGGGGCCGGCGCGCCTCGCTGGGCCGCGGCGTCGGCCGCGGCGGCCAGGGTCCAGCGCGCCGCGCGCAGCGCCGCCCCAGGTGGGCCGAGGCGGCGGGCGGCGAGCTCGAGCCCGGAGCGCGTCCGCGCGCGCGCGGCGGGATCGGCGAGCAGCGCGGCGACCTCGGCCTCGACCGCCGCGGTCGGCCCGTCGCCCGCGAACACGTGCTCCGGCAGCAGCGCGCGGTTGGCGAGCAGGTTCGGCAGCGCGATGTACGGCGCGTCGAGCAAGAGCGGCCGCAGACGGACCTCGCGCGCGTGCGCGAGCCGGTAGATCACGACGGTCGGCAGCCGCTGGTGCAAGAGGTCGAGCAGCACGGTGCCGGAGACCGACAGCGCGGCGCGGCAGCGCTGCAGCCCGACGTGCAGCGGCTCCTCCGCCAGCGCGGCCCACGCGCCCGCGCCGGCGCGCGCGATGCACGCCTGCACCTGCTCGCGGCGCTCCGGCCGCTCCTGGAACACGCGCACGGCGAGTGCCGGCTCGCGCGCGTGCAGCGCGCGCGCGCGCTCGAGCATCCACGGCAGGCAGCGCTCGACGAGCGCGCCGCGCGAGCCGGGCAGCAGCGCGAGCAGCGGCGGACCGGACTCGCTCGCGTGCGCGCGCGTGCGCGGCGCGACCGGCGGCAGCGCGTCCCACAGCGCGTGGCCGACCCACTGCGCGTCGATGCCGGCGCGCGCGAACCAGGCGGGCTCGAACGCGAAGAGGCACAGGCACAGATCGACCGCGGCGCGGTAGCGCGGCGCGCGCCACGGCGCCCAGCCCCAGTACTGCGGCGCGACGAGGTGCACGACGCGCGCGCCGGCGCGCCGCGCGATGCGTGCCAGCGGCACGTGCAGCGCCGGCGAGTCGACGGGCAGGAACAGATCGGCCGGACGCTCGCGCAGAGAGCGCGCGACGCGCGCGCACAGGTTCAGGTAGTACGGCGCCTGGCTCGCGATGCCGGACAGGCCCATCGCGGCGCGCGAGACCGGATCGTCGAGGCGCTCGACGTCCGCGGCGCCGAACGCGGGGGAGGCGAGCAGCCGCACGCGCGGCGGGGGCGCGCCGATGCGCTCGAGCTCGGAGCGCAGCGCGGCCAGCCACGCGCGGCCGTGGATCTCGCCCGAGGCCTCGGCGCACGCGACGAACAGCTCGAGCGGGCGCGCACGCAGCGCGGCCGCGTGCGCGAGCGGATCGGGCGGCGGCGGCGGCTCGGCCGGCGGCAGCGCGAGGTCGGTCGCGAGCGCCGCGCGGCGCGCGTCGCGCAGGAACGCGTGTTCGGCATACGCGGCGGGCAGGCACGCGGCCTGCGCGGCGGTGCTGACGAGCTCGCGCGCGACCTCGAAGCGCGCGCGCGTCGCGAACGGCGCGCTCATGCGGGCAACCGGCGCCGAAACGCCCACAGCGCGAAGCCGAGCGCGGCGAGCTGCACGGCCGCGAGGCTCCCGCAGATCCACGGATCGAGGCCCGCGCCGTCGACGAGGCGCATGAAGTCGTCGATGTCGGCGAGGCGGAACACCGAGTAGTGCGTGACCTTCATGATCAGGTACGTCGCGAACTCGGCGGTCAGCAGGAACAGCATGACGAACGCGATGCGCACCGGGTTGCGGCCGACGGCCGACCACGCGAACGCGACCGCGTAGAACGCGCCGAGCAGCAGCGTCTCGTGCACCGAGCACAGCACGAGCGGCCGCACGTCCATCGACTCGTCGATGCGCGACAAGAGCCACGGCACGCTCAGGCTCGACGCGAGGATCGGCACGAACAGCGCGAGCCAGCCGAGCGCGAAGCGCTCGACGAGCAGCCGCGCGCGCGACACCGGCCGCGCGAGCCAGATTTCGAGCGTGCCCCGCTGCGCCTCGCCGGCGACCGCGCCGCACGCGAACAGCACCGCGGCCGCGGTGCCGAGCGTGTTGCAGCCCTTGAAGTAGTGCTGGCCGACGACGTACGCCGCGATGCCGCCTTCCTCGAGCTGGTCGACCATCGAGCGCAGGCTCTCCAGCGGCGCCATCGCGCGCAGCGCGCCGATGTTGCCCTCGAAGTTCGGGAAGAACAGGATCGCGCC
>SCVU01000083.1 GCA_004296785.1 Planctomycetota bacterium | reverse complement strand
CGAACAGCGGGGCGAGGACGACGCGAGGAGCGCTTCGGAACAACATGGGTGGCTCGGGGGGCGACAGGGGTCGCGGCGCTTGGGGGGCGGACGCGCGCCTCCAACAGCGTGCCTCGCGGCAGGTTTCGCAACCGCGACGTGCACGTGAGCTGGAGCGACGAGAATCGCGCGCCGTGGTGTCATACGAGGCACCCATGAAGATCGCGCCGCTCCTCGCCGTCGCCTGCATCTCCGCCGCGTCGCGCGCACACGCCGATGTGCGCACTGTCGGACCCGCGGGCCAGTACCCGGACCTGCAGTCGGCGATCGACGCGGCGAGCGACGGAGACGTGTTGCTCGTCGCGCCCGGCGCGGGCGGCACGTTCACGGTCGATGGCAAGTCGCTGGTCATCGCCGGCGACGGCAACGGCACGGTGAAGGGGAGCTTTGGAACGTTCGCGATCCGCAACCTCGGCTCCGCGCAGTCGGTCGTGCTGCGCAACTTCGAGCAGACAGCGTCGATCGGCTTCGGCCCCACGCCGACGTGCCGCATCGAGCAGTGCGCGGGCTCGGTGTTCGTCGAGGACTGCGTGCTCGTCGACGGCGATCCGACGCTGCTCGTGCACGCGTCGAGCGCGGTCGAGCTCGCGCGCTGCACGGTGCGCGGGTTCGAGTTCACGCCCGTGACGTCGACGAGCTCGGGCGCGGCGGTCGAGGCGGTCGACGCCGCGCTCCACGTGCAGTCGTCGACGCTGCAGGGAGCCGACGGCAAGGACGGCGTCAACTTCAGCGTGCAGGCGCCGCATCCGGGCGAGCCCGGGCTGCGCGTCAGCGGTACGTCGCTCGTCACGGCGGTCGGCGCGGTGCTGATCGGCGGCGACGGCGGCGACGGCGCGTGGGCGCACATCGGTGGCTGCATCAACGGCGAAGTCGGCGGCGCGGCGATCGAGTTGCACGACGCGTCGACCGCGTACGTGCGCGACTGCGCGCTGCAGGCCGGCGCCGGCGGCGCGGGGACCAGCGCGTGCCTGCCGGGTAGTTCCGGCCTGCCCATCGACGGTCCGGTCGGCTCGTGGACGCTGAGCAGCGCGACGTCGTATCGCATGACGAGCACGTCGCCGCTGCGCGAGGGCCAGACGGGCATGCTCGACATCACGGGCGGCGCCAGCGCATTGTTCTTCCTCTCCGCGTCGCCCGCGCCGGCGCCGCTGTTCAGCGCGGGCTTCGGCGGCACGTGGGTTCCGTCGCTGCCGCTCGTCTCCCTCGGCGCGCTGCCGCTGCCGGGAGGCTACGGCGCCGTGAACATCTCGATCGGCGAGCTCGGCCCCCTCGTCCAGGCCGCCGCGCTGTACGTGCAGGGCGTGCGCATCGACGGCGCGACGCTGTCCGCGTACGTGTCGAGCGCGACGCACGTCGTGCTGCTCGACGCGGCGTACTGAGCCCGCCGTCACTACAGTGGACGCCATGCCGATCGCATGGCTCGTGCTCGTCTGCGCGCCGCAGCTGCTCCAGGACCGCGAGGCCGCGGCCTCGCGCGCGGCGCCGCCCGCCGAGCGCGCTCCGACCGCCCGCGTCGAGCTGCGCATCGAACCGTTCGTCGAGCTGTGGTTCGAAGTGCGCGCGCTTGCGCAGCCCGGGCCGCAGGAGGTTCCGCCCGCGCTCGCGCGCAGCGTGCAGGCCGCGAAGCTCGTGCAGGCCGAACTCGGCAGCGGCCTCGCGTTCGGCGTGATCGAAGGCCTGTTCGACGCGCACCCGACGGGCGCGAAGATGCGCGCGGCGATCGCCGAGCTACCCGAGCGCACGTCGCTCGGCGGCCGCGAGGTCGCCGTGCGCGACTGCGCGCTCGCGCTCGCCGATGCGCTGATCGCCGCCGAGCCCGCGTGGCGCGACCAGATCTGGCCGGCGCGCGCGACCGCGCTCGTCCGAACGCAGCGCGAGCTCGAAGCCGCGCTGCTCTCGAAGCAGGACGAGCTGTACGCGTTCCACACGCGATCGCTCGGGATCGACGTCCACGACCTCGTGATTCCCGTCTACCTCGTGACGTCGGTTCCGACGCCCGGAGCGATCACGCACCGCGGAACGAACGGCGGCGTGTGCTTCGTGACGGCGCACGAGGGCGGCGGTTCAGAGCTCGTCGAAACGGTCGTGCACGAGAGCACGCACGCGCTCGACATCGCGTGGGACGGCGACGTGTTCGATCAGCTGCGCGAGAAGCTCGCGGCGCGCGGGCTCGCGCGGACCGACAAGCTGTACCGCGACATCCCGCACACGCTGATGTTCGTGCAGTCGGCGCAGTCGGTGCGGCGCGTGCTCGCGCCCGAGCACGTCGACTACGGCGTGCAGGCGAAGTACTACGACAAGGTGCGCGCGGTCGCCGACGCCGAGCTGCGCATCTGGCCGCAGGTGCTCGACGGAAAGCTCGCGCTCGATGCGGCGCTCGACGCGCTGTGCGCGGAGCTCGTGCCCGCGGCGAAGTAGCGCTCCGCGCGCCGTTCAGGATCCAAGCGGCAGATCGAGCCCGCGCTCGCGCGCGCAGCGCTGCGCTTCTTCGTATCCCGCATCCGCGTGCCGCATCACGCCGGTGCCCGGGTCGTTCGTCAGCACGAGCTCGAGCGCGCGCGCGGCTTCCGGCGTCCCGTCGGCGACCGTCACCTGACCGGAGTGCAGCGAGTAGCCGATCCCGACGCCGCCGCCGTGGTGGAAACTGACCCACGCCGCGCCCGACGCGACGTTGAGCAGCGCGTTCAGGATCGGCCAGTCCGCGACCGCGTCCGTCCCGTCCTTCATCCCCTCGGTCTCGCGGTTCGGGCTCGCGACCGAGCCGCAGTCCAAGTGATCGCGTCCGATCGCGAGCGGCGCCGACACGCGCCCGCTCTTCACCGCTTCGTTGAACGCGAGCCCGGCCTTGTGGCGCTCCTTGTAGCCGAGCCAGCAGATCCGCGCGGGCAGGCCCTGGAACGCGACGCGATCCTTCGCCATGTCGAGCCAGCGCGCGAGCGAGCGATCGCGCGGGAACAGCTCGCGCACGATCGCGTCGGTCTCCGCGATGTCGCGCGGATCGCCCGACAGCGCGACCCAGCGGAACGGACCGCGCCCCTCGCAGAACTGCGGGCGGATGTACTTCGGCACGAAGCCGTCGAAGCCGAACGCCTCCTTCAGCCCTTCCTCGAGCGCGAAGCCGCGCAAGTTGTTGCCGTAGTCGAACGTGTCGGCGCCGCGCGCCTGCAGCGCGAGCATCGCCTGCACGTGCTCGACCATCGTGCGCCGCGACTCCTTCTCGTAGCGCTGCGGGTCTGACTTGCGCAGCGCGAGCGCCTGCGCGTACGGCAGCTTGTTCGGCACGTAGCCGTTCAGCGGATCGTGCGCGCTGGTCTGATCGGTCAGGACGTCCGGCGTGATGCCGCGCGCGATCAAGCGCTCGAGCAGGTCGACCGCGTTCGCGACGACGCCGATCGATTTCGCGACGCCCGCCTGCTTCCACGCGAGCGCCTGGTCGATCGCCTGGTCGAGATCGTCGATCAGCACGTCGCAGTAGCGCGTCGCCAGGCGCTTCTCGATGCGCGCGCGATCGACGTCGGCGCCGAGGAACGTGCCCTCGTTCATCGTCGCGGCGAGCGGCTGCGCGCCGCCCATGCCGCCGAGACCGCCGCTGACGACGAGCCTGTGCTTCAGCGTGCCCGCGAAGTGCGCGCGCGCAGCGGCCGCGAACGTCTCGTACGTGCCCTGCAGGATCCCCTGCGTGCCGATGTAGATCCACGAGCCGGCCGTCATCTGGCCGTACATGATCTTGTTCTCGGCCTCGAGCGCGCGGAAGTGCTCCCACGTCGCCCAGTGGCCGACGAGATTCGAGTTCGCGATCAGCACGCGCGGCGCGAACTCGGTCGTCTTGAACACGCCGACCGGCTTGCCCGACTGCACGAGCAGCGTCTCGTCGCGCTCGAGGCGCTGCAGCGTGCGCGCGATCGCCGCAGCAGAGTCCCAGTCGCGCGCCGCCTTGCCGCTGCCGCCGTAGACGACGAGGCGCAGCGGGTCCTCGGCGACCTCCGCGTCGAGGTTGTTGAGCAGCAGGCGCAGCGCGGCCTCGGCCTTCCACGTCTTGCAGTGCAGTGCCGTCCCGCGCGGCGCGCGCTGCGCACCGGGGACGATTTCGAGCGGTCGCGGAGTCGACGTCGTCGCGTGCATCGGCGCAGTGTAATGCGCGCGGGATTCGACCGCACGGCGCGCCGACTTGCGCGATCCGCGCAGCGCGCGCAGGCTGGAGCACAGCATGCTCGCTCTCGCGCTCGCACTCGCACCGAACACGCTCGCCGCGCCGCAGGACTGCGCGCAACACTGGAACGAAGCCTTCGCGACGCCCGCGCTCGACGGCGCGGTGTGGGCGATGTGCACGCACGACGCGGGCGGCGGACCCGAGCTGTACGCCGGCGGCTCGTTCACGCCGGCCAGCGGCGCCGAGCGCGTCGGCCGCTGGGACGGACTCGCGTGGCGCCCGCTCGGCGCCGGGCTCGACGGCTCGGTGTTCGCGCTCGCGAGCGCGCAGCTCGCAACCGCGCCGAGCGCGAGCCTGTACGCGGGCGGCGCGTTCACCGGCTCGGCGGGCAGCGGCACTCTGCGGCGGCTCGCGCGCTGGAACGGCGCGCAGTGGACGCCGCTCGGCGCCGGCGCGGACGGCGCGGTGCGCGCGCTCGTCGCGTTCGACTTCGGCGCGGGCACCGAGCTCGTCGCCGGCGGCGACTTCACGCAGGTCGACGGACAGGCCGCCGCGCGCATCGCGCGCTTCGACGGCGCGAATTGGGGCTCGCTCGGCGCCGGCCTCGATTCCTCGGTCGCCGCGCTCGCCGCGCACGACGACGGCGGCGGCGCGCGGCTGTACGCGGCGGGCTACTTCGGAAACTCCGGCATCCAGCCGGTCGGCCGCATCGCGCGCTGGAACGGCGCGAGCTGGGAGAGCACCGGCGCGCCGTTCACGCAGCCGGTGTTCGCGCTCGCGACGTGGGACGGGCAGCTCGGCCGGCGACTCGTCGCCGGCGGCGCGTTCGCAACGTTCGCGTCGAAGTACATCGCGGCGTGGGACGGCGCGAGCTGGACGCCGCTCGGCGCGGGCTTCGATGCGCAGGTCAACGCGCTCGCCGCGCGCGGGCCGGTCGGCCTGCAGACCCTGCACGCGGGCGGTGCGTTCACGAAGGTCGGCTTCGTGTACACGCCGCGCGTCGCGCGCCACAACGGACTCGAGTGGACGGTCGAGGCGGACGCCGACACGTACTTCCCCGTCGCGGGCGGCAGCGTGTACGCGCTCGCGGGCGATCCGCCGAAGACGAACGCCGAGCTCGCCGCCGGCGGCACGTTCACGGCGGACAATCTGTCGCGCTGGTTCGCGCTGTCGACCAACGGCCTGTGGGGCGAGCCCGGCGGCGGCCTGGACGACAAGGCGCTGTGCTTCGCCGAGTGGACCGATCCGTTCGGACCCGCGCTGTACGTCGGCGGCGAGTTCCACCGCGCGGGGCCGGGGCTCGTCGAGCACATCGCGCGCTGGAACGGCGCGCAGTGGTCCGCGCTCGCCGGCGGCGTCGACGGCACGGTGCGCGCGCTCGCCGTGCACACCGACGCGAACGGCACCGCGCTGTGGGTCGCGGGCGCGTTCCAGTCGGCGCTCGGCTCGCACGGAATCCCCGGCACCGGGCTGTTGCGCTGGAGCGGACAGGCGTGGAGCGCGCCGGGCGATCTCGACGGCGAGGCGCACGCGCTCGCGGTGCACGATTCCGGTTCGGGCGCCGCGCTGTACGTCGCCGGCGAGTTCCAGCACGTCGCGGGCGTGAGCGCGGCGCGCATCGCGCGCTGGCACAACGGCGCGTGGTCGGCGGTCGGCGCGGGCTTCGACGGCGGCGTGCTCGCGCTGCAGAGCACACCGCAGGGGCTGTACGCGGGCGGCGCGTTCTCCGCGAGCGGCGCGACGCCGCTCCCCTACCTCGCGCGGCTCGTCAACGACAACTGGATCGCCGCGGGTCCCGCGCTCGACGCGCAGGTCGACGAGCTCGCGTGGCTCGGGCCGCAGAGCGTGTTCGCCGGGCCGCCGCGCCTGTTCCTCGCCGGCGCGTTCACGACGGACGGCGCGCAGGCGCTGCACGGGCTCGCCGCGTTCGACGGCGTGCAGTTCGACGCGCTCGGCTCACCGGTGAGCACGCCGCCGGGCATGCCGCCGTCGCCTGTGCGCGCGCTTGCGGCCTTCGACGACGGCACCGGCTCGCATCTGTACGCGGGCGGCGAGTTCGCGCCGGGCGCGTTCGGCGCGAGCTCGCCCGGCTGGCTCGCGCGCTACGACGGCGCACATTGGTTCGCGGTGCCGGGCGCGGCGCAACCCGGGCTCGCGAACGTCGACGGGCCGGTGCACGCGCTGCACGTCGGCAGCGATCCCGCGCTCGCCGGACTGCAGCTCGGCGGCGCGTTCCAGCGGGCGGGCGGGCTCGTGTCCAAGGGGATCGCGAGCTGGTCGAGCTGTCCGCAGGGCACGCTCGCGATCGACACGCCGGAGATTTCGCTCGCAGCGGGCGGATCGCAGTCGCACACGCTCGCGCCCGGCCCGAACTTCGCCGGCGCGATCTATCTCGTCGCGCCGTCGATCAGCGGCACGAGCCCGGGGCTCGTGCTCGACGGGTTCGCGCTGCCGCTGGTGCCGGACGCGTGGACTGCGCTCGTGCTCGGTGCGCCGAATCAAGGTTGGTACCACGCGAACCTCGGGCTCGTGCCGAGCACGGGGATCGCGACGGCGTCGGTCGCGCTGCCGCCGGGTCTCTCCGCGTCATTCGCGGGCTTCAAGCTGTGGCACGCCGCGCTCGTGTTCGACGTGTTCATCGGCAAGGTCGTGTGGACGAGCTCGGCCGCCGAAGTGGTGCTCGCGCCGTGAGTGGTCGCGGCGAACTTCGAGCGGGAATCGCGCGGGCGAAGCTGCCGGAGAGCATCGGCATCCGCTTCCGCGAGCTCGGCACGACCGTGCGGCTCCCGCAGCCGGCAATCGGCGCGATCGAGCTCGGCGACCTCGTGCTCGCGCCGTGACGATTCACGATCCCTATCAACCGCCGACGAGCCCGGTCGACGGCGTCGCGCCGGAGTTCGAACGCGTCGAACCCGTGCGGAACGCCGCGAGTCGACAGCGCCGCCTGCTCGGATACGTCGTCGACAACGTCGCCTGCCGAATGCTCGACTTCGCGATCGTCGTCGCGATCGTCATCGTGCGCATCGCGTTCGTCGGAGGCTCCGCCGACGGAAGCGACAACGCGTGGACGGGATTCGTCGTCCTGTTCGGTCCGCTGCTCTCACCTCTCCCCTACTACATCCTGCTCGAGGGGTGCTTCGGTCGGACGCTCGGCAAGGTGGTCACGGGAACACGCGTGGTGCGCGCGGACGGCGGACCGCCGACGTTCCGCCAAGTCGTGCGGCGCTCGCTCGTGCGGCTGATTCCGTTCGAGACGTTCACGATCCTCGGAAAGAAGCAGGAGTGCGTGCACGATCTGCTGAGCGGCACGCTCGTCGTGCCCGCGCACGAGCTCGATCCGCGCTAGGTTCGCATCCGCCCGCTCGGAGCAGCCTCAACAACGAGCACTTGTCACCAATCGATCGATGCCATGAATTCGGCGATCGAACGACATGGCATCCAGCGCAAGAGTCGGGTTGGTGGGTGCCAGTAACTCTGGATGCCCATCAACCGAGTTCCGTCTGCATCGGTCGTCACGACGATCGGACCGCCGCTCACGCCGACGATGTCGTCCAAGTCACGAGTGTTTTGGCCGGGAACGAGTGAGACTCGCGAGTACAGGCAATGCGGCGTCCAGAACG
>SCVU01000635.1 GCA_004296785.1 Planctomycetota bacterium | reverse complement strand
GTTGATCGGCTGGGGCGCGTGGCGCGAAGCCGGGTACTTGGTCCAGCAGGAGCGGTTCGCCGAATTGGAGCCGTGCCTGCTCGCGGGGCTCGACGGGCTGCCCACCGTTTCGCCCTGGCGGCCCTGGCTGCTGTACGAGCGTGCGGAGCTCGCGCGCCAGCGCGGCGAATGGAGCGAGGCCGACGCACTGCTGCACGCAGCGCGCGCGGCGCTGAGCAGCGATCCCGACCTCGCCTTCGCGCACGACGGCGCCCGGATCTACATCGACGGAGCGACTGCGCAGCTCCTGATCGAGCTCGGACTGACGGACCAGGCGCGGCGCTGGCTCGAGCTCGAGGAACCGGCCGCGCTCGCGAGCGAAGACACCGCGATCAAGCTCGCGAGTCATCTCCACGCGTGCAACTTCGCTCTCGCGGTGGACGACTTCGACGGATTGTGCGCGCGCGTCGACCGCGTGCTCACCGACGACGTGTCGTGGGACCAGCACGCCGCGGCGCGCGCGCAGTTCCGGTTGCGCCTCGGCGTCGGGCGCGCCGAGCAATCGCGGCGCACTCCAGCGCTGCTCGGCGTGGCACGCGAGGCGCTCGAGGCCGCGCTCGCGGATCCGGCGATCGCGCGCTCCGACCGCGTGCGCGCCGAGCTGTTCCTCGCCGAGCTCGATCTGCGCGCGCAGCAAACGGAGGCGGCGCGCGAGCGCATCGCGCGCGCCGACGCGCTGAGCGCGGCGACCGGGGCCGCGAGCGCGGACGATCTCGACGGTGCGATCCTGCGCGCCGTGCTCGGCGCGCGCCTCGCGGTCCAGACGAGCGCGCCGCGCGCGGCACTCGACGCGGAGTGGACGCGCGTACACGACGTCGTCGAGCGCGTGCTCGCCGCGCAAGCGCGCGCGCCGCGCCGCGACGGCGGCCTCGGCATCCTGCGCATGACGCGGCGCCGCGCGTTGTGGGTCGAGCTCGTGCGCCTGGAGCTCGCGCGCTCCCCGCAGGCCGCGCCGACCGAGGCGTTCGAGGCGCTGCTGCGCGCGCAGGCACTCGCGACGCTGTGCCGGCGCTACGACGAGCTCGCGACTCCGGCCGCGCCGCGCGCGACGGGGCTCGCGTCGCTCGCGGCGGCGCTGCCGGACGGTTGGGGCTGCCTGCAGTACCTGACCGGCCCTGGGCGCGGCTATGTGTTCCTGCTCGACGCGAGCGGTCTGCGCGTCGTCGAGCTTGCGGCGGCCCACGCGCTCCAGGCGCTGCAGCGCTCGACCTCCGCCGCGGCGGCGCGGCGCGAGGAACCGTCCGCGGATGAGCTGCGCGCGCTCGGCGCGCTGCTGTTGCCCGCGGAGGCGGCGAGCTGGGTCGCCGCCCACGAGCGCGTGATGGTGTGCGGGCTCGACGCGCTCGGTCCGCTGCCGTTCGAGCTGCTGCCGGGCACGTCGGGTCGGCCGCTCGGGTGCGAGCGCGTGCTCGCGCATGCGCCGTCGCTCGAGCTCGCGCGACGGCTGCTCGACGCGCCGCGCGTGGCGCCGCGCGCCGGCGCGCTCGTCTGCCTCGCGAGCGAGCCGGGCGCCGCGGCGCGCGCCGAGCGCGCGGAGCTGGTCGAGCTGCGCGGTGCCGGCGAGTACGCGCGCGCGGCGTGCGAACGGCTCGGCGCGGGCGACGCGTTGTACGGCGCGCGCGCGTCGATCGTCGCGCTCGAAGCGGCGCTCGCCGCACAGCCGCACGCGCTGTTCCTGTGGGGGCACGGCGTGCGCGACGGGACGCGCGAGCGGCAGCTCGGCATCGCGATGTCCAGCGACGCCGCGGCCGCGACGCTGTGGAGCGAGCAGCTCGAAGCGCTGCGGCTGCCGCCGCTGTGCGTGCTGGCCTCGTGCGGCGCGGCGCGCGGGCCCGAGCGACCCGGCGACGAGGGCGTCGCGCATCTCGGCGGTGCCGCGCTGCTCGGCGGCGCGCGCAGCGTGCTGCTGCCGGCGGCGACGATCGGCTACGAGCCGACGCAGCTCGTGCTCGCGGCCTTCGAACGCGAGCTCGGCGCCGGGCTGCCGGCGCACGCGGCGCTGCTCGCGGCGCGCCGCGCGGCGGCCGACGCCGGAGTTCCCGGACATGCGTGGGCCGCGCTTCAGTTGCTCGGCTTTGGCCGCGAGGAGTTGCCGGCGGGGGCGACGCGCACGGCCGGCGCGGGCGGAGCGAGCCGGCGCAGCGGCGTGTGGATCGCCGTGCTCGGCGCGTGCGTCGCGCTCGCCGTCGCGCTGCTCGCGGCCAGGCGCGGCGCGCGGCGCTGAGCGCGCCGCCGGCGGCGCCGGAAAGAGGATCGCCCGCCGGCGGAAGACGAGCTCTTCCGACGACGGGCGATCTGCGAGCCGCTGCGATGAACGCGGCGCGGTCGCGCGCGGATCAGTTGACCTTCGGCACCTTTCCGGCGTACGGGCCGATCTTGGGGCGCGGCACGAAGCCGCCGACCGTCTCGGGCAAGTCGGTGTCCGGGAACATGTCGATCGCGGTGCCCGAGCCGGGCAGTACCTCGATCGTGTCGCGCTCGTCGTTGTCGTTCGTCAGCAACCCGACCAGCGCCGGATACACGATTTCCAGCGCGCCCGTGCTCGCATTGCGCTTGACGAAGCGCAACCGCAGTCCGAGCGAGGCCAGCGTCGTCGGGTTCGGGTACGGGATCGCGAAGGTGAACTCCTGGTTCGTGGGCACGGTGGCGATCACGATCGGCGCCGGCGCGCCGGAGATCTCGGCGTTGTCGAGCGTGACCGGGCCGCTCGCCCAGCTGCCCGCGCCGTACCACGCGTCGAGCTCGAGGTGCGTCGCCAGCGACGGGATGGCGGTGCGCTCGACCGTCATCGTGCAGCTCGCCAGGTCGCCGGCCGCGAGCAGTCCCGTGATCGTCGGGCGCAGCTCGTTCGCGTCGATCGCGTCGCTCATCACGACGCGGGCGTCGCGGCCGCCGATCGCCGCCGGCGGGATGCCCATGAAGAAGTCGTGGTCGCCGTCGCCGTCGAGGTCCGTGAGCACGGGCGTGGCCACGTTGTCCGGGGCGCCGGTTTCCGTGCTGGCTTCGTCGAGCAGCTCGACCAGGCCGAGGTTGGAGGCAGAGAACGACGTGGCGGTTGCGGTCGACGTCGTGCGCGCGTTGACCAGCACGAGCGCGGCGCACGCCTTGCGATTGCTGAGGTAGAGGTCGTCGTCGCCGTCGTGGTCCATGTCCCCGGCGCCGATCTTCGACACGTTGGTGTCGCCGAGCGCCACGGATTCCTCGAGGACGTAGCCCGTGCTGCCGTCGGAGCGGACGATGCCGAGCACCTGCTCGTTGACGCCGGTCGTGAGCACGACCGCCAGGCGATCGGCCGGCGGCGCCGAGATCGGATACGCCTGGTGCACGGCGGCGATGCGCGATTCGAGCGGGTAGCTGGTGAAGGTGACGAGAGGCGTGCCGGTCGAACTGTAGATGCGCGGCCCGTACTGCGTCGCGACCGCGATCTCGAGCGGGCCGCTGCCGTTCCACTGGATCAGCGCGAGCTCGCGGATCGCTGCGCCGACGGAGACGACGGTCGGGGACCAGCTGTTGGTGTCGAGCGCGTTGACGAGCAGATCCGTGCCGTTCGCCGCGACGCCGATCAGCGCGGTCGTGGTCGCCGCGGTCGGCGTCGCGTTGCGCACCATCAGCGCCGTGCCCCAGTTGTACGTGCTGGAGATCGCCGTGAACGAGATCGAGTGTTGCTCCGCGACCGGCAGGCTGCCGTTGAACGCGTGGACGCCTTTGCTGAGCCCGTTGCTGTCGAGCCGCAGCAGCTTGTCGATCCCGCCTTCGCGGAAGACGTCGATGTCCTTCAACGCGCTCCCGCCGAATCCCAGCGGGGACTGGAACGTCGAAGGAGCGAAGAACACGCAGCCGCTCGCGACGACGCCGGAGCTCGTGGTGTTCGTCTCGAGGATCTGCGCGACGTCCGGCACGCGGTCGTTGTCGAAGTCGCCGGCGATCGCGCGCGTCCAGCTGTCGCCGGTCAGCGGCGCGCCGGCGCTGACGCGATAACTCGGGACGGCCGGTTCGTACTCGGCCGGACCGTCGGCGGCGGAGACGCTCGCGGCGAGCAGT
>SCVU01000634.1 GCA_004296785.1 Planctomycetota bacterium | reverse complement strand
GCCGCGCGCTGCTGCGCTTCAGCGACGCGAGCTGGCCCGCGCTGGTCCGGCAGCAGGCCTGGCGCGCGCTCGCCGACGCGCACGAGGCGTGCGGCAACGACCGACTCGCGCTCGCGGCCTGCGCGGAAGCGCTGCGCTGCGGCGATCGGCGCGCATGGCCCGCGCAGCACGGGCTCGTGCTCGCGCTCGCGACGGCCGACGCCGCGCAGGCCCGCACGTGCGCGCGCGCGCTCGCCGCCGCGGACGCCGCGAGCCATCGCGAGGATCTCGAACACCTGCGCGAGCGCGTGCGCCGCTTGCGCGGTCCGCTGCCGTGGCGCCCGCCGTTCGCATGGCGCGCGGCGTTCGACTCCGCGACCGCGGCTCTTGCGTCGCGGCGCGCGCACGCGTCCGTGCTGGCCCGCGTCGAGGAGGTGTGCGCCGCGCTCGCGCAGCACTAGCTGCGCCGGCGTTCGCGCGCGCCTCCGTTGCGTCGTCGTCCCGATTTCGTCGTCCCGATCCCGTCGTTGCGTCCCGTCGTTGCGTCCCGTCGTTGCGTCCCGTCGTCGTGTCCCCCAGTTCGAGCTGAAGGCAGGAGGGAAGCCTTGCCGAGCGATGTCATCGATCTGTTGCTGCCGCGGGCGCCGAGTGCGCTCTCGGCGCGCGCGCGCTCCGCGGTGCAGTTCCTGAGCCTGCTGCGCGATCACGCGCGACCGGTTCACGCGTCGACAACCGCGGTGTCGCTCGAGCGCGCGCAGGAGTTCTCGCTGTCCGAGGAGCGCGACGCAGCCATCCGTGCACTCGAAGGACTGATCGCTCACTGCGTGCGCGCGGAGCTCGGCACCGACACGTTCCTGTGCCTGCCCGAACCCGAGCTGTCGTGGACGGACGGTTGGAAGCGCCTGGGCGAGCTGTACGACGTCGTCGAGCCAGCGGTCGACGTGCCGGCGCCCGGCGAGTCGGCCCCTTGCCTCGTGCGGCGGCTCGCCGCGGCGCTCGCAGAGCTCGATGCGAGCGCGGCGCGGCGACTCGTGTTCGATGCGTGCGCGACGCGCTTCGAGCGCGGCATCGCGAGCGCGGAGGCGGCCCTCTCGAGTGCCCTGCAGTCCAGCTCGCTGCAGTCGAACCCGGGTCAGGGCGCCGCGGTCGGCGAGCTCGCGTGGCTCGTGCACGGCATCGCCGCGCTGCGGCTCGACCGCGGCGCGGTGCGCCAGGCGCGCGCGCTGCTCGACGATTACATGGCGCTCGTCGCGGTCGAACCGCGCCTCGCACAGCTCGCGGCGTGGTGCGCGTGGCTGCTCGACGACGCCGCGGCCGCGACTGAGCTCGCGCGCGGGCTGCCGCCGGCGAACCCGCTGCCCGACGGGCTCGCGGAATGGCAGGCGCACGGCGGGCCTGCGTTCGGCGCCGCAGCCGCTCCGAGCTCCGATGCAGTCGCCGTCCCCGCGGCCGTCGCACGACCGTCCGGCCGCGCGATCTCGCGCTCCGACTACGGCGCATGCGCGCTGCTGCTCGTGCGGTTCGAGGCCGGCGAGCCGGCGCTGCACGCGAGCGACTGCTCGCCCGGGCATCGCGGCGCGCTCGACGCGTGGCTGTGCGACCGCGCGTCGAGTCATCGCACGAGCGGCGAGCCCGAGCAGCGCCTGATCGCGGGTCGTTGCGCGGTCGTCGAGCACCGCGCCGGCGCCGAGCCGATGCGCGGCTGCCTCGGCGGCGCGGGGGTGCTCGCGATCGCGCTCGAGCCGGTGCTGCGCGGCGGCGAATTGCTCGGCTGGGTGCGCCTCGAGTTCGAGCACCACCTCGTGCCGTCGCGCGCGCGCCTGTTGCGCCTCGCGGCGGACTGCGCGAGCGAGCTCGAGCCGCGCGGTCCCGGCGTCGGCGCGCGCAGCGAGACCAGGCCCGCCTCCGCGCCGGAGGCGGGCCGCGCGACGCGCCGGCGCTCGCTCGCGCGCATCGCCTCGGCGCGCGGGCGCTCCGCGCCGGACGAACGCGGTTCCTCGAACTCGCCTGGATCGGTGTCGGGGTCGGCTCCGGAGATCGCGTCCTCGGCCAGAGCGGCGTCGAGCGGCGCGGAGCCGAGCGCCTCGGACAGCGCCGCCGCGCTCGTCGACGCGCTGCCGGAGACGGGCGCGAGCGATCCGCGCGCGCGCTGCCTGTTCGAACTCGTCGAGCGGCTCGAGATGAAGCTCGCGCAGCGGCGCTGGTGGGGTTTCGACGTGTTGCGCGGGCGGCCGCGCCTGTTGTGCGAGCACGGCGGCGAGCTCGGCGACTGGCGCGCCCAACCCGGCCGCGCGCAGGCGCTGACGCGCGCGCTGCAGTGCCAGGGCGTCGCGTGGTTCGACGATCCCGATCCCTCGCAGGCGCTGCACGCCGCGAGCAACTCGGGCGTCGTCGTCTCGATCTGCTGGCACGGCCGCGTGATCGGCCTCGTCGCAATCGAGTCGCAGCGCCGCCGCGACCTGCGCGCGCTCGATCCGGCGCTGCTCGAGTCGTGGCGCGCGCTCGCCGCCGAGCGATTGCGCGCCGCGTGCTTCCGCGCGTGGCACCTGCGCCACTTCGGGCACGACGTGCATGTCGATCTAGCGGCGCCGGCTCTGCGCGCCACGCTCACGGAGATCTGCGCGGCCGCGCGTGCGCGGCGACCGGTGGCGCTGCACGGTCCGACCGGCAGCGGCAAGCGCGTGTTCGCGCGCCTCTTGCACTACGAGGCCGCGCGCGGCGCGCCGCTGTTGCGGATGCACGGCGTCGTCGCGTGCGCCGAGCACGCGTCGAACCGGCTGTTCGGCGCGCGCCGGCGCGAAGGACTGTGGTCGCGCGCGCGCGGCGGCACGCTCGTCATCGAACACGTCGACAGCCTGCCACCGCTCGTGCAGCGGCGACTGCACGAGGCGCTCGAGAAGGCGTCGATCGACGCGTTCGCCGGCGCGCCGCGGCTCGTCGCGACCTCCGGCGCGTCGATCGGCGAGAGCGTCGCGACCGGCGCGCTGCTGCCGTGCCTCGCCGATCACTTCGACGGGCTCGAGATCGCCGTGCCGTCGCTCGCGCAGCGCCGCGACGAGATCCCGGTGCTCGCGCGGCACTTCCTCGAGCGTCTCGCCGCCGAGGAGCGGCTCGATACGCCCGCGCTCGGCGAGTCGTGCCTCGCGCTCCTGTGGCGCCAGGACTGGCCCGGCAATCTGCGCGAGCTCGAGCAGTTCCTCTACCGGTTGGCGCTCCTGTGCCCCGGTCGCGAGATCGATGCGGCGGAGCTCGCGCGCGCGGCGGCGCGGCACCGGCTCGACCTGTCGAAGCGCATCGCGCCGCGGCAAGCGGAGCGCGAGCTCGTGGCGATGGCGCTGTCGTGCACGCGCAAGCAGAACGGCTCGTTCAACAAGTCGCGCGCGGCGAGCTACCTCGGCTGGGAGACCGAGACGCTGGTCGCGCGGCTGCGCGAGTTCGAAGCGCAGGGCACGCCGATCGCCGAGCCGATCGTGTGAGCCGGTGCGCGGCGCCGCGGCGGGGCGGCGCGCTCAGTTGCCGGCCTGCGCGCTCCAGCGCTCGGCGATCGCGCGCAGGTCGATCTCGCCCTGCTCCGGATCGCGCTGCTGGGTCTCGCGCTGCTGGGCATCGCCGAAGAACGCGCGCTCGAGTCGCTCGATCTCGCCCGACAGGCGCTGGCGCGAGTCGGGCACGAGCCCGTCGTTGCGCTCGATGTCGCGCAGCAGGCCGAGCACGGTGAACGGCGTCAGCGGCTCGGGCAGTTGGAAGCGCCGCGCCTGCGGTGCGACCTCGCGCTTGCGCCGCAGAGCGAGCCACGCGCCCGAGGCGACGGCGAGCACGCCGACCGGGATCCACCACATCCAAGCGCGGCTCTTGCGGCCGAAGCTGCGCTCGAGCGCGACGCGCTCGGGCACGCTGACGAGATCGGCGTCGGCGTAGCGGAAGCGCTCGCTCGACTTCGTCTCGACCTTCGGTGCCCAGAACGCGAATTCGGTGGGGAGCTCCGCCAGGTCTTCGCGCCCCGCGAGCGTCACGTTCCACAGCCGCTCGGTGACGACCGCGGTCCCGTTCTCGTCGAAGCGCGAGACCGCCAGACCCTGGTCGTCGACGCTCGCGACCGTGAACCCGTCGGCGCGCGCGTCGAGCAGCACCGGGAGTTCCGGCACGAGGCCCTTGGCGGTCGCTTTGACCTCGACGATCAGCTTGCCGGTCTTGTACTGCCGTTCGTCGAGCGTCTGCACGAGCGCGAGCTCGCTCCACGGCGCCGCATCGCCCGTCGCGGCGCGCGCGTCGATCGGGATCGGCTGCGACTCGATCGGCAGCACCGCGTAGCCGCTCGTGTCGAGGAAGTCGAGGTCCATCTTCAGCGGCGGCACCTTGTCGACCTGCGGTCCCTTCGCCTTCAGCAGCAGGTACGCGTAGGGCGTCACGCGCCAGCCGTACTCGGGCTCCGCGCGCGAACGCGCCTTCGGGTCGTTGAACGTGATCGAGACGACCTCGAACTGTTCGTTCAGCGCCTCGCGCGCGGACTCCTCGAACTTGTCGCGGTAGTCCTCGAGCGGTCGACCGTAGTTCCACGAGAAGTTCGCGTTGTTCTGGTTCTGCAGGTACTTCGCGAAGCCGCCGGACTCGCGCTCGATGTCCTTGGTGTGGCGCAGGTCGACGCGCAGGCCGAACGGCTGGCCGTGGCCGACCGTCGAGCCGCCGTCGATCGCGGTGCGCAGCTGGATCTCGGTCACGAGATCGCCGTAGTACGCGAGGACGTCCTTCACGTCGCCGACGAGCTCGTGGTCCCCGACGATCGCGAGTCCCTCGCGCACGTAGCGCAGCTTGACCGCGGGCGCGACGTTGCTGATCCGCGTGCCGAGCGCACTCGCGAACATGTCGAGGTGGCGCGACTGGCACGCCTGCGGCAGCGCGCGCAGCGCCGCCGTGATGCGCGGGATCTCGGCCTGCGCGAGCTGGCGGCGGTGCGTGACGGCGCCGAGGTCGCTCGCGCCGAGCGCCGCGTAGAACCACGCCTCGTACGCGCGCGAAGTCTGCTTCTCCTGCTCGAGGTCCGCGGCGACCGACGCGTACAGCTCGGCCGCGCGCGCGAACCCGTCGAGCGCGGCCTGGCGGCGCTGCGCGTACTCGGAGTCCTTCTTGATGTCGTTGCGGTAGTCGTTCTCGTCGTGCGCGAGCTCGGCCTGGACGAGCACGAGGCGCCAGTCCTGTGCGTACTTCGCGCGCGCGCGCTCGAGCGTCGCACGCGCGAGCTCGTACCCGCGCACGACCTCGGCCTCGATGTCCTGCTGCTTGCGCTTGGTCTTCTTGTCCTCCTGCGCCGCGGGATCGCGCCAGATCCGCGAGAGGTTCGCGCGCATCTTCTCGAGCAGTTCCGAGAGCATCTCGGGCTCGAGCGCGTCGAAGTCGCCGAAGATCTGCTCGATCGTCTCGAGCCGGTACACCTCGGCGCTGCTGTGCGACGTCGTGAACGCGTTGGCGAGCAGCTTCGCGTCGACGACGACGTCGAGCGTCTTCAGGCGCTGAACCCACTCGCCGAGCTCCTTCAGGTTGCGCTCCTGCTTCGAGCGCGTCAGCGGGATGCCGTTCGCGCGCTCCTCGAAGCCGTACATGAACATGTACTGATTCGTGCGATTGCGGTCGGCGTTCGGATCGTGGCTGCGCTGCCACACGCGCAGGAACTCGTCGGCGAGCTCCTTCGTCTGCCGCGGGTACGCCTGTGCGAGCCGCTCGATGTGGGGGAACGCGCGCGCCTCTGCGCCGGCCTTCAGGTACAGCTGCGCGTACACGACGTCGAAGCGCGGCCGCACCGCGTCGTCGAGCAGCGCGAGCCACGCGTCGTCCGGCCGCGTGTCCAAGATCTTGCGCGTCGCGATCGGCTCGGCCGCGTTGCCGCGGCCGCCCATGTTCCAGTCGTAGTAGAAGATGTTGCCCCACGGGTCGCGCTGCATGCGCGGCCCGAGGCCCTGCGACTCGTCGAGCTGGTAGGTGACGAGCGCTTCGCGCAGCCAGTTGCCGGCGAGCACGCCGAGCTCGCCGCGCCATTCGCTCGCGCGCTCCGGCGCGGCCGCGATCAGCGCCTTCGCGGCCGTGGTCTGCAACTCGAGCAGTTTGAAGCGCCGCTCCGCCGTGGTCGGCATCGTCTGCAGCGCGGTCGCGGCCGCCGAACCGATCGCGGCGAGGATCTCGATGCCGCGCTCGGGCCGCGCGGTGAAGCTCTCGTCGAGCCACTGCGCGCCGAACTCGTCGCGCACTTTCGGCGCGAGGTCGACCGAGCGGCGCAGCGCCTCGTTCTTCTCCTCCTCCGGGATCTCGCCCGCCGCGAGCGCCGACTGCGTCGCGCGCCACGCGGACTCGAGCCAGCTGACCTTCGGCTGCTTGTCGTTCTGCGCGAGGTAGTGGCGCGCGAGCAGGTTCAGGCCCTCGCGATCGGTCTTCTGCTCCGCCTCGTCGAGCGTCGGCAGGAACTCGCCGATCCACAGCGGCTCGTTCGCGTTCACGAGCATGCGCGCGAAGCGGCGTCGATCGAGTCGCGCGCCTTCCTTCGCGAGCTCGACGCGCGCCTGCGCGAGCAGCACTTCGATCTGGCTGCCGGCGTCGAGCGCCTGGCGCAGCAGGCTGCCGAGGTTCGCGATGTGCTCCTTCGCGAGCTCGAGCGGCGCGGCCTGCGCGATCCCGAGCACGTCCTCGCTGCCGAAGCGATTGCGCTCGAGGTACATCTGGCCCTGCGGCGGGACGTTCTGCGGCCGCTGCTGCGGACCCTGCGCGAGCGACTGCAGCATCCGCTCGTAGGCAGCCTTGGACTCGTCGGCCGTCAATCCGCGCAGGTACGCTGCGACCTCGGCCCAGCGGCCGAGCGCGACGTTGCGCTGCAGCGCGTTCATCTCGGCGTCGAGCGCCTTCTCCTCGGCGGCGGCCTTCGCGGCGTCGGCCTTCTTCTTCTCCTCGGCGAGCTTCTTCGTTTCCTCGGGCGAGGGTTGCGACGCGGGCTGCGACGCGGGTTGCGACTCCGCGAGCGCGCCCTGCGACGCAGGTGCGCCTGGCGACGCGGGCGCGCCTTGCGACGC